>JAYVXN010000531.1:0-9851 GCA_043785085.1 Bdellovibrionales bacterium
GTACGTTGAGTCCAGATTTTCTGAGCAAGTCGTCAGATTCGGGCTTCTGGAGCAAGCGTCAGCGGTTCCGACCGAAAGTTTATGCAACATTGGGGTATATTCTCGCCGGTTTTTTCTTAAGTCCGGAGTTTCCCTGGACGATGAAGATTATCGACGGCGCGGGTATTCAAGCCTGGGCCGATATTGGTGTCGTCATTTTACTTTTTGCTCTCGGTCTGGAATTGGGGCTGTCGAACATCGTCGTAAAATTAGATTCTTACCTCTTACAGGCAATCCGAATCAATGAGACCTCGCCGTTTCGTTTTAATTCGATCCGCGATTCAGGTATTCGCGAGCTTTGTCATAGACTCGTCGTTGGAGTGGAGAGAAAGGGACGCCGCATTTTAAATCCAGATTCCTTGCTCAAAATTGAACCAAATGATTTGCTGTGGATAGTGGGTGATCAAGATCTCTTAAGGAGTTTATGAAAACCGAAGGTACACCGCAAAGAGAACCTCTCAAACGCCTCTCAGCAGGCATTGTGCCGATCCGTTTTGATAACGTTGAGCCGCTCTTTCTTTTATTACGCTGTTTTCAATATTGGGATTTTCCAAAAGGTGGAGTTTTGCCGGGCGAAAGTCCATTGCAAGCGGCTTTGCGCGAACTTGAGGAAGAGACGACGCTTGCCAAAGCAAAGTTTCGCTGGGGTGAAAGCTTCTTCGAAACGCCGCCCTACTCGCACGGAAAAACTGCACGCTATTATGTGGCTGAAGTTTTTCAAAGCAAAGTCGAGCTGCCAATTAATCCACTGGTCGGTCGAGCCGAGCACCAGGAGTTTCGCTGGTGCACTGCCATTGAGGCCCAAGCACTAGTGGGTCCTCGGGTCGCTGCGGTTCTCGCGTGGGCGAAAAACAAAATCGAAATTCCTGTCTCGGTCACTCAGCAAACGAATCACTAAATAAATCCCCGATCGCATCACTCGCCAAAAATTCGAGCGTCGATTTTTTTTACACTCGTGAAAATTGCCGTCGTGTGTAGAGAATGTTAAATTTCATCTTGACTCAAGGAGACATTAAAGAAAGTATGAGTTCAAGCCGACTACGAACTAACAGAGATCTTTATAAGGAGACTCAAATGGCAAAGAAAAAAGCGACAAAAAAAGCCACTAAAAAAGTAGCTAAGAAGACAAAGAAAAAAGCTTCTAAAAAGAAGTAGTTCTTTAAAAGGGCTTCATCGCAAGGTGGAGCCCTTTTTTATTTTTAGCCCCTGCCCCACCTTGAACTTCCTTTCGATATGCCAAGCTCCTACGACTCAAAATCGGCGCAAATCCTCTCTCAAAATTGATTAAGCGGATTCTTTATGCAACCTATTCATCGGTTTAAAGAACGGTCTGAAAACCATCGGTTTACTTATCAATATGCGCAGCCAGACGATTACCATTTTTGCCAAGACTCAGTCATTTTCGCCGCCTTCATTGCTGAACAGGTCCAGGCAAATCCGCTCACATCCGACTCTCGCGTGCTCGATGTTTGTAGTGGCTGCGGCGTTCTCGGCTTGGAATTGGCCTATTATCTGCCGGAGCTTGAGCAGGTGGATTTTATGGAAGTCCAAGAGATTTACCGAGACTTTTTTTTGCAAAATCTGCAAATCACAGCTCAGCAGGACGGCCGCTTTCGCTTTCTCGCAAGAAATTACGAGGCCCTACTCACGTCCGAATTTGGCGACTACTATGATTTGATTGTTTGCAATCCTCCCTATTTTCTCAAAGGCGAAGGCCTACTCTCTAAAAGTGAACTTAGAAACCGCAGCCGATTTTTTCTCGATAGTAGCCCGAAATTTCTGTTTCAGGGATTGGCTGCCGCTCTGAAACCAGGTGGTCAAGCTTATGTCTTAACTAAACTCGGCGACATCCATGGCCGAAATGCCTGGCGCGAATTGCAGCTTTGGCTCTCAGGAAGAGCAGAAATTGAACTTGTAGCAGATATTCGCGGCACTGCGGTCTTGAAACTTCAAAAATAACGGCAGTTTTAAAAATGCATTGGCAAAGAAAAATAAATTTCGGTGCCTTGACCGATTCGGCTCCGTGCCCAGATTTTTCCGTTATGCGCCTCAACGAGACCTTTCGCAATAGACAGACCCAATCCGGCCTCAAGACCTTCGGCTTTTTTGGCCTGCCAGTAATGATCAAAAATGTGCTCTAGCTGATCTTCTGAGAGACCAATGCCTGTGTCCTTAACAAAAAACCGGATCATCCTAGACTCAACGTCCATCCCAATCGTTACCGTGCCATTGGCAGGGGTGTATTTGAGGGCATTGCCAAGTAAATTTGAAAAAACTCGCATGATCGATTCATAGTCACAGTGGATTTGAACATCAGGCCGAGAAGTATCGATCTGAAGGTTGATTTTTTTTTCGGTGGCCATCGGTAGAAACATTTCCCGAGTCTCTGCCAGAAGCTGCGCGCTTGAGCAAAATCGAGGTTCGAGATTATAACGGCCGCCCCTTAGTTTTTCCAATGCCAAAAGACCCTTCACCAATGCCTGCATACGCTGAATCGAAAGATGAATATTGTCGGCAATTTTCCCAAAGTGAGTTTGCAAATCGGTGCTCGGCGCGAGTCGGTGCATGAGGTCTGCATTGGCGGAAATAGCACTGATCGGATTTTTTAGATCATGAGAAACCGCCGCCAGCAAATCGTCCCGTGCTTGAATTGCAAGACTTGCTTCGGTTAAGAGTCGGTTATTATCAATGAGTAATGCTGCACGAGAAGCCACCCCCTCAAACAGGCTCAAATCAGGTAAAGTGAATGAGTTTGATTTTCCCAAAACTCGAAGCGCCAGCAGTGTGCCAAACGTTTGCTGGCGGGTCTGCAACGGCATACGAACAATCGAAATTCCTTTTGATGAGGGCGGCCATCCGTCGAGAGCTTCTTGGCTAAATTCAGTTAAGCGGGACTGGTCTTGAATTACATCTAAAAGTAAGGGTAACCGATCTTTCAGATCATTTTCCATCGCAACTGAGCCATAAGTGGAAACGTTGCGTGTCAGGCCATCAGATGCCTTGTAGGTCAGCAAACATGCATCAGCAAAGTCTTCCGTAATGCGCTGAAGGGCCCGAATTAGAATTTCGTTACACCCCTGATCTAGGGGCATGGATAAAATTTGGCTCAAATCCGTCAAAAGCGCCTGGCGGCCTTCGACTTGTCGGCGCATGGAAATGTCACGTACGGCGCAAACGAATCCGCCCTCTTCAGTCACGGCCAATGACACTTCTTGCGGAAAATAAGTGCCGTCCTTACGAAGTCCAATCGACTCGCCCCGCCAATGCCCTTCTTGATAAAAGAGCGGCATGATTTCGGTTTCAAAGCGCTGTCTCTCTGAAGGACCATAGAGCTGACGCCAAGTCTGACCAATCAGTTCGCTTGGATTTTCATAGCCATAAATCGCCGCGTGCGCCTCGTTGACAAAGATGTATTTTTCTTGGGAATTCAAAATGGCAAGACCATCGATACTGGCTTTCAACGCTGGCAAAACAAGACTTGTTTGGTTTTCAGCCGTCGTGTTTTCTCTTGGTACATCAGCCATTTGACTCTTGATCCCTTAAATCTCAGTTTTTAGTGTTTCGTCATTTCATCGAAAAAATGATGTAACTTTCCCAATAATAGATCCACCTTGAACGGCTTTGGAATGACATCAACCGCATGCAAATCAGAAAAATCTTCGGTCTTTGCGGTAAAAACCATGAAAGGAACTTCTGTGTGTTGATTCAGAGCTTGTCTTTTCTTAATAAACTCACGGCCGTCCATAATCGGCATAGTCAGGTCTAAGAGAATTAAATCAGGTACATTTCGATCAAGTTCAGAAAAAGCTTGCTGACCGTTTTCGCAAACTCGGACGTTGAACCCTTCGATTTCCAAAAGATACTGGAGCATTTGGCGGATGTCGGGGCTATCGTCAACAATCAGAATATCCTTCATTCATTCCTCACGATGTGAGCCGAACCTTAAGATTATATTAACCAAAGCACAAGTGAAAAAATCTAGACAGTGACATTCAACCACTAGATGAAAATCATTTATATCTGGCAGAACGTTTCACTCCCGCCCTGACAAAGGCTGTAGGAGCTCTGCTCAAAGCTTAAAATGAAGTGAAGTGAGGTGAATTCACAGTCGCAAAACCTCGGAGTAGAATGCCCTTTTCCCTAGAGATTAATGAGCAGAGAGCTTTGCTATCAGACACATAAATGTATCACCTAGCTCTGCTCAGGATCGGTCGCCAGCTGTATTTTCAAATGTTAGCTTCTGCCAAAATTTTGTGCACTCGTGGCTGAATAAAATTCAGATAAAAAAAATGACGTGGGGTGCGCGAAGAGGACTGCAGGAATAAAATATTTGCTTTCTTAAACAAGTCGAATTTTCTGGTCACCTGGTTCGGAGCGGGCCGAATGTCGATTTCGGGCCCGCCTCAACAGCTCATAAGAGCCGAAATTAGCGTTTTTTGGCTCGAGTCATCTTTTTTTTCTTACTTAATCGGCGCGCGTGCAGTTTGTTTTTCGTCTGCTTCTTTTTTTGTGATTTCATTTTCATAGATTCCCCCTTGTGTTCATTCGTTCTCTTCTATCAGTAAAAAGCCCAGTTGAATACTCCAACCGCGCTTAAACACGAAATCCATGTCATGTATTTGAACTCAAAAAGACTCTCATTAGCCCTACTCCGTTAAGTGGGCCCTACTGCGGCCAACTTGCTTATCCATGCGATTACCAAGGCTGCCACCCATCAGAGCACCTGCGGCAGCTCCGATCAATGCACCCTTACCGGCATTTCCAGATTGATTTCCGATGATCGCCCCAAGTCCGGCTCCAGCGGCTGCGCCAACCCCTGTACCGACAGCCGTGTCTTTCCCAGGAGAGGTACCAGCACTAACGAATAAAAGTGAAAGAAGAATCACAGAGCGTTTCACAGAAGGCCTCCAATATTTGTTTGAGGCCCAATATTAAATAAAAAAATCTCCTCGTTCAATTATCTCGAGTAACCCTGGGCTATTGTCGAGCCCCGTTGACAACCTATGCAGAAGCGGACTACGACTCAACTTCCACCGGAGGATGTTATTTGAAAGATTTCGGCTCGTATCTGATCCAGGACTCTTTTTGCACCGAAGCTGATCAACTTAGAGACGTCTTCTCGAATCGCTTTGCTGATCCCAAACAAACTTCGAATGAGCGATTTGTCTGGGATTATTGGCATGTTCCGGATCAGTATACCTTGCTGCGAACTCCGGCTTATCATTACTTTCCGAATAAACTTTATAAATCTTTTCATGAAAAACTTTTACAGTTTGGCCGAGAGCAGTTGGGTTGCTACAACGTCACACCACCTTGGATGAGCTATTATGTCGATGGCTGCCGCCAAGAACTGCATGCCGATGTTCCGCACGGCCCTTGGGCCTTTGTATTTTCATTAACTCCATGGAAAACCCGGCCATTTAGCGGTGGCGAAACAATCCTTTTAAAGCCGAACACGCTCAATTACTGGACCGCCTTTGATTCCTACCAAGGAGTCGAAATGGGTGATCTGACGACGCGAATTGCGGCTGAATTTAATCGCCTGATTATTTTTGACCCACGAATTCCTCACGGAGTCACCCCGGTGCGCGGAACTCAAGATCCGCGCACCGCTCGCTTAGTCATTCACGGCTGGTTTACCGAACCTGAACCCTATGTGGTCGGAACACTCAGTCGAACAGCCGCAACCAAGTCCATCAACGAGATTCTCGAGTCTCTGGCGCCGCTCTTTGATCAATTCGCCGATGTTCATGGCACTTTGAGTTTGCGCTTTAGCGTGAATAAAGACGGGCGTACCACGCCGGTCAAGGCGCTCACAAACACCTTGCTCTCACTCAGCGGTGACGTGGGTCGAGTACATCTGGTCACGCGGGAGATTGGGCAAAAAATTCGGCAGGTGAAGTTCGCAAAGAGCCGCGGCCTCACCCATGTCACTTTGCCGATTTTATTTCGATTTTAACTTACGCAAGCCCACAAGAAAGATCTCTTTACTAATTTTGCGGGTGCTGTCGGGCTTAACGGCCTCAAAGCGCTCAAAGCTGATTTTGATTTCATCGCGAAGCTTTTTAAACTCATCGCTGTGAAAGAGTTTGCAGACGAAATGACCGTTTGGCTTCAAAAAGCGCCGGGCGACGTCGAGGGCGAGCTCGCAGAGCTCCATCGAGCGCGCCTGATCAGCGAATTTGATCCCGGACGTCTTCGGCGCCATATCGGATAAGACCAGATCAAAGGGCGGCTGAAATCCGTGCTCGCGAAAAACGTCTTCAAGATTGAGATCACGTAAATCAGCGGTGATAAAAGTTGCATTCCCCATTCCTACTGAAACAGGAGTCAAATCAACTCCCAGTACCCGGCCGCCACCGCCGACCTTCTGTGCGGCATACTGCGACCAGGAACCCGGGGCTGCGCCTAAATCGAGAACCATCTGCCCGGGTTTCAATAATTTGTACTTCTGATCAATTTCTTGAAGTTTAAAAACCGAGCGGGCTGCGAAGTTTTCTTTTTTGGCTTTTTTAAAATAAAAATCTTTGGGATTATAACTCATAAACTCCGCTATTCCGTTTTTTAAACCAACCGGCAAAGCTTCGCCTCGGTGCTTGGGCTGGAAGAACCTCATGCTCAACCAAGTGACTCAGAAAACAAACCAGTGTCCCCTCATTTGGCACGATGTCTAGCGAACCATTTTTCAGAAACAGACGCAATTGACCGCCATCTGAATCCTGCCAGCTTTCATTCAAATAAAGAATTGTTGAAATCACCCTTGAATCGTCGCCACGGAAACTATCACGATGGCGCTGGTAAAATCCACCCTTATCGTAGGCGGCATAATGGCCTTCAAAACTCCAGAGTCCGAGCAGCAGCCTTTCATTCAAAGCCGCCTTCAGGGCCTGAAAGCGCACACACAAGAGCTCTTGTGCCAGAGACGCTGGGACCTCAGGAAACCAAAAGACCTGATCACGCCGAACCTGCAAATCAACACCATGCTCATGCGCATGGCCGATTCCTGCTTGTGAAAACGCCCCCTGACTCTGGAGGCGCAAAAAATCAAGGCGGATCAATTCGCACTGGTCATGTGAAAGAAATTCCCGGTCAATTGCGAAGTCGTGTTCAGTCAGGCCGGTCGCCAATCGGTCTTCCCATGAGAGGGGGGTCTCGCGCATGGGCCGTTTTAACAGATAGGGGTTGCTGAGGCAAATTTAAAAAGCCGAGCCGGAAACCGGCTCGGCCAGAGGATCGAATGCAGAGGTGCGTTCGACTTGGCATATCCCCTGCGATATGTTGAGCCTTTTTCCCATCTCTGCGGCGAAGAGCTGGTGGCAAAGACCAAGCGAAAACGATAAACTGAAACGCGGCAAGGACTAGAATCGTTCCGCTCGAAATGGTTTAGGATCAAAAGCCGGTGGCGTATCGGTCACGAGATCCGCCAAAAGACGTCCCGTTCCCGGTGCCGATTGTAGCCCCAACATCTGGTGGCCGGCTGCGATAAATAAATTATCATAGGCCAAGCTTCGACTGATAATGGGCACTCCGTCCGGTGTACACGGGCGCAGGCCGCGCCAGACTTCACGAATTTCGGGATGTTCGGGCACATTCATAAATTCGCGCGCGCCACTTAAAATCGCTTGTACTCGCCGAGGCGTAATTGAATCGTCTTGATTCACCAGCTCCAGCGTTCCTGCCAACCGCACCGAATCTTGGCGTGGCGTGACCGCAATTTTTTTTTCGACCAGCATCATCGGAATTTTCGGAGTTGGCGCAAACGGCGGAACAATCACCGCATAGCCTTTTCCACCGAGAACTGGAACTCGCAAAGCGAGCTGTTGGGCGAGCTTGGTCGACCAGCTTCCGGTGGCAAGCACATAACGCTCGGCTTGAATCTCACCGCGCGTGGTAAAGATTTTTTGCAGCCGACCACTGTTGAATTGAAAGTCGTAGACTTCAACCCTCGGCAAAATTTCCGTGCCGTTTTTCAGAGCAATTTCTTTGAGGATTTTGACGACGGCTAAAGGTTCCGCGTGAGCCTCCTTCGGAAAATACACGCCCCCTTTCATTGGTCCCGTCAAAGCCGGCTCTAAGTCCCGTGCCTCATCGGCCGTCAACATCCGCCCGGGAATTCCGTGTGACGCCACTAATTCCATTTCGTGAACCGCGGCGGCAACGCCTGCTGACGTCTGCCCGACCATGAGCAACCCTTTTTGTTCAAAGCCAAAGACTCCGGGATACTGCTGATTCATCTCTTGGTAGGCATGCAAGCTGTATTTGGAAATTTCAGTGAGTGCCGCCACCGACTCGACCAGGAGCCGGTGATTCATCGAGCGCATAAAACGCCATAACCATTTTAACAAGAGCCAACTCGGTTGCGGTTTAATGTAGAGCGGACTGCCGGGATCGAAAAGCCAGCCGATGGATTTCAGCAACATCCCCGGCATCGGGAGAGGCAGAGCAAAACAGGGGGTGATCCATCCGGCATTGCCATAGGAGCAGCCATATCCCATATCGCCTTTATCAATCACGGTGACGGAAACGCCCCGGCGACTCAATTCGGCCGCACAAGAGAGTCCAATCACTCCTCCGCCTATAATCAGAACATCTTTTTTTTGCAACATGGTCTCTCAAATCTAACTTCCGCTGATTGACTTTCCTAGTCCTGTCCTGATGACTATCCCTCATTCATGAGCTGGGCACGGCGCGAGGACGTCGGCGGCGACGATGGTCAGCCGCGAGTCAGGCCCAAAAGCACAAGTTTCTTGCGTGAGCCCTGGGCCCGGCATATCCTTCAGGACACATGATTGCACCAGAGCCTGGACCTCAAACTCCCACCGTACGCCCCGAGCAAAGAAAAATGCTTCAATCATTTTTACTCGGCGGACTTTTACCAGTTATCGCATTTACGGTGATTGAAGAATATTTTGGCACGGTCTGGGGAATTTTCGCCGGCATGGTATTTGGTCTTGGTGAAATCCTTTGGGAATGGCGTACCCAAGGTCGAGTGAGCGCAATTACTTGGGGTGGCAATCTGCTTTTGATTATTCTTGGTGCCGTGTCGCTGATCGCTCAAGAGGGAATTTGGTTCAAACTTCAACCGGCAATCATGGAAGCGGTCATGGCAATTGTCCTTATTGGCTCATATTTCATGCGCAAGCCTTTGGTGGCGATGATGGCAGAAAAACAAAATCCTCATTTGCCACCGTTCGCCTTGGCCGCAATGAGCGGTCTCACCTTGCGACTTGGTATTTTTATTTTGCTAAACGCCTTGCTGGCGACGTGGGCCGCAGTTTATTGGTCGACGGCAGCGTGGGCGTTTCTCAAGGGCATTGGCTTTACCTTAAGCTTGTTTCTCTATATATTTTTCGAGGGTATTTACCTGAGAAAACGGGCGATTCGAATCGCGCGGACTCATGCCGCTACCACCGATTCCATTTCTAGTCCTGGTCCGAACGACGGGTAAATTAATATAGTTTCAGTTTACATTTAAACTATTTGGCTTTATTGTTCCGCAATAAAATTATCGGGGGCCTTTTGGATCTAAGCCAAATTCAAAATCAATTACAAAAGATCGTTCGTCATTTTCTTGCAACCGAGATTTTCTTTTTAATCACGGTTCTTGCTCTGATTGCTGCTAGCTATTTTGCCATGCGTACTTAATTTCGGAAATCGGGCCGCTGCCCGCAGGCGACAAGGTCAGTACCAGTTCCTGAATCAGGTCTGGATTTTGCGCTAAGCACCCTGTCATAAGTAACTTGACACTTTTTCGCCGTGGATTTTGCGACGAATCGAGACGGGAGGCCGAAGCGCTAGCAGGCGGCTAACGA
>JAYVXN010000532.1:0-3022 GCA_043785085.1 Bdellovibrionales bacterium
GTTTTGCCTTTTTCAAGGGAGAAGCTGATATCATCTACGGCTAAAAAAGAGCCGTCATCGGTTTTAAAACCGGTTTTGAGATTATTGACTTCAAGAAGAAGACTCACAGGATGGCACCTTTCAAAATATCTAGTCTAAATATCTAGCTGCAAGCATCTTACAATCGGCTTTTCAATTCAGCAAGAAGTCTGCGGAATGAGAAGCCTTAGCCGATTACTTGTTTTTCAGTTTCGGATCCAACGACTCTCTAAGTGCGTCATTTAACAGGTTAAACGCCAAAACCAGACCAAACATTAAAACCGTGGCAGCCAGCAGATTACCCCAAAATGGTCGCGCCAGTTCTAGCTTCGCATCGTCGAGCATGATTCCCCATGACGGCACGGACGGCTCAACGCCCACGCCTAGGTAGCTCAGCAGCACTTCGAATTTAATGGCGCCGACAAAGCCGAGAGAAAACTGAATCAAGGCCAGATGCATGACGTTTGGCATGATATGCAAGAAAATGCGGCGCTGGTGGCTGGCACCAAGAGCCTTGGCAGCAGCGACATAATCACGCTCTTTGTGCTTCATGAATTCGGCGCGAATTAGGCGGCACAATCCCACCCAGCTGGTCACACCGACAGCGATGTAGACCACGGTTAAGCCGCGCCCAAGCACAAAGGCCAAAGCCGGAATCAAAAGAATCGGCGGCACAGAATCAATGGTCGTGTAGAGCCGCACCACCAGTGAATCAACCCAACCACCGAAATAGCCAGCCACACCGCCAAGAACCAAGCCAATGACGAGTGAAATTGACGATGACAAAAAGCCGATCGAAAGAGCCGTGACCCCACCATGAATGGCGCGACCAAGGCAATCACGACCAAAAATATCAGTCCCAAAAGGATGGCTCAGAGTGAAAGGACCATACGGATGCAAATTATCTGGAATGGCAATCGACGGATACAAGATGCCGGCTTTTGCTAAAAGGGCCATGATGACATAACCCAAAATAATCCAAAAGCTGATGACGCCGATTTTGTTTCGTTTAAAACGGCGGTAGGCATCCCACCAGAGTGAGTTGCGCTGTTGATTTATGGCTTCAGTGGTTTCGAGCATGGAGGTGGCTTTCAACGCTTGAGTTTGTTGCATCATTAACTCAACTTAATTCGCGGATCGACGACAGCATACATGATGTCTCCGACAAGGTTAAAGACCATATAAAGCATGGAAAAAATCACCGTCATTGCTTTCATGGTCGGAAAGTCAGAGTCATTAATTGCTTTGATCATCATTCCGCCCATGCCGGGAATGCCGAAAAAGTATTCGGCTAAGACGGCTCCGGTGATCAAATAGGGCAATTCAATTGTGATCGTGGTGATGATCGGGATCATCGCATTCTTCAAAACATGGCGCAGGTAAACGCGCGATTCTGGCAACCCCTTGGCACGTGCCGTGCGGGTATAGTCTTGGTACACTTCATCCAAGATCACGGTACGAAAAATCAAAATATCCGGACCGAGAGTCAATACGAACAGAACAATCCACGGCAAGGCCAGATATTGCCAACGGCCAATCCAGCTTGGGTCCCATCCCGAAATCGGGAAAATGCCCCACTGATAAGCCAGGAAATACTGACCCACCAAAATGTAGACGAGCGAGCTGATGCTGAGCATGGCTAAGCATCCGACCACGATACTCTTATCCAACCACGTGCCACGGTAATAAGCCGTGACGAGTGAGAGGAAAATTCCGAAGAGAAAGGAAATCACAAAATAGGGCACTGACACACAAAGTGTTGCGCCAATGCTATCACCAATGGTTGCGCTGATTTGCTGTTGTGTGGCCCAGCTCCGGCCAAAATCCAAGGTCGCAATCTGTTTCAGAAAAAAGAAATATTGCTGGTAAAGTGGCTTATCCAAGCCTAATTCAACGCGAATGGCTTGAACCTGTTCAACGGTGGCGTGCTTTCCGGCGTAGCGTTGTGCTGGATCGCCGCCAACGACGTTGAACAATATAAATAATAGCAAACTCACGCAAAGCAGTGTCGGAATCATGTCGGCTACACGCCGAAAAGTATAATTAAGAATGGCAGACTCCCTTCACCGTAAACGAGATAGTGACTACAGCTTAACTTTCAGTTCAGCGCGTTTTTTCGGATCCACTTTAACATACTTGAACATGTCGTTGGCAACTTCATGATATTTGAAGTTTTGCACCCAACCATGCACAAGGCGGTAACCGACGCGGTGATGGTTATAAACCCATGGGGCTTCTTCGACCACGATATCACGCATCTTCGTGTAGAGCTGGTCCCGCTCGGGTCCTGGGGGAGTCATCAATGACTGCTCATAAAGCTTGTCGAATGCCGCATTTGAGAAGCTTGAATCATTCGGTCCAGGGCTCATGTTTTTGCTATAGAACAACTGATAGAAGTTCTGTGCATCGGGATAATCTGCGCCCCAAGCGATGCCGAATATCTGCGCTTTTTGACCTTTGATTTTCTCTTGGAATTGCGGCCATGAGTTGGCGCTGATACTGAGTTTCACGCCAATGGCAGCCAGGTTTTGCTGCAAGAACTCAGCTTGCTGACGAGCGGTTGAGTCCGACAGAGTTTCGTAAGTCAGAGCGGGAAGGCCTTTGCCTTCAGGAAAGCCAGCTTTAACTAGCTGAGCCTTCGCTTTTTCGAGATCCAAACCCTGGTTCGGATTAATGAACTTAGGGTCATAGCTGCTGATACCAGGAGGAATCGGGCTCTGGGCTTCGATGGCGCGACCATTGTAAAAACGCTCGGTCATGGTTTTTGCGTCGATCGCGTAAGCAATCGCCCGTCGCAATTCCTTGCCTTTCGGTCCGCCCAAGAGAGCATCTTTCATATTGAAAGCAACATATGTCACATCCAAATTTGGATTGATATCCAGAGACATGCCTTTGGCAGCGAGATCCGGATGGATTTTTTTATCTTTAACTGCTGAATCGAAATTATCTTTCGGAATCTCCAGGAACTCGAAGTTTCCTTTCATGAAATTCTGCCAGCGCGGCT
>JAYVXN010000533.1:0-9805 GCA_043785085.1 Bdellovibrionales bacterium
TTCTTCATTTAGCCCTGATTGAAATCTCCTCATTCAAATATAACTATTTGAAACTACAGGACATTAAAATTAAATTTAATTCATTTTCAGATCACTCCCACTTTAATCCAGCTTGCTAATCTGATGTTGTGAAAGGCCAGATAGAATTAAAACTGTCTGAGCTGTTCCAAATTAACCAACGTATTATTCAAACAAGGAGAATATTATGCGTTCACTTTTGATGGCTGCTATCGCGACTGTTTTCACTGCTTCTGCATTCGCACAAACTGGTGCGCCTGCTTCAGCTCCGGCTGCTGCTCCGGCACAAGCTCCGGCTGCTGCCGCAAAAACAACTGAGACTGCGACAACTATGACAACTAAAAAAGAAGACAAAATGGCTTCTAAAGTTGAAACTAAAAAAGTAAAACACGGCAAAAAACACAGCAAGAAAACTGAAGAAAAACAGTAATCTGCTTTAGTCTAGCGTTGTTCTAGAAAGAGAGCCGGGGCCAAACCCTGGCTCTTTTTTTTGCTTGAACACGCGAAACCGCCCGAATCCGGGTACTTTTGGGTTCGGCATACCATAAATAACAATTGTTTATTACGATTGTGTAAACCACCGCACTACCATAAACCCTCGAAATATTAAGAGTTCCTTTATCTGTGTGAAATCATTGGAAAGATATCCTAACAATTGATATTTATTTAAGTCATGGAGGACATATGAGACTAGTGATGCGTTCATTAAATGAATATTTGCGGCAAAAACGATTAGATAGCGGGATGAGCCAACTCGACGTCGCTCGCGTATTGGGATATTCCTCCCCGCAATTCGTTTCTAACTGGGAAAGAGGACTGGTTTCTCCCCCGCTTGAAACGATTGCTGTACTCATCGATTTATACAAAATTTCCTCGACTGAAGTCGTCGAAAAAATCGTCGATGAAACTCGCGATTATTTACAAGATAGCCTTGGCAAGACTAAAAAGCGCAAATCTGCTGCTAAGCGTGCTCGCGCCAACTAGTTTGCTTCAGGATTCTCTTGATTCGAATCTTGTTTTACTAAACGCCCCTGAAAAGGGGCGTTTTTTTTACGACGCAAAGGCTATGAGAGGCGCTTGTCAGCTCCGCCATTCCCCGCTAGTCTTGGTGGGTGACTAATAAACCACCGCATATCCTCATTATTCGCCTCTCGAGCTTCGGCGATATCGTACAGGGCCTGGGCGTCCCGCCTTTGCTCAAAAGCCAGCTGCAGGGATGCCGGATCGACTGGCTGGTGCGCGAGGATTTTAAGGACTTGCTGACTTATAATCCTTATCTTGATGAGGTGGTGGTTTTACCTCGCCAAATTCACCTTCTCAGATTGTTGGCTTTCGCCTGGCGCTTGGCCAATTCTCCCTACACCGATGTTTATGATGCTCACAATAATTTGCGATCCTGGCTGATCCGCGGTGTCTTTTTTCTGAAACAATGTCTCTTTCCCCTGGCCCCACCAACTCTTTGGGTCAGACGACCCAAAAGCCGACTGCGCCGTTGGCTTCTCATGCGGTGGCATCTGCCGACATTACCGAGTCCGTTTCGCGGGGCTGAATCCTTTTTGTGGCCCCTGACGGAATTAGGCCTCTCCGAAGTTAATCTTCCGCCTGCACCGGTTTACTTCTATAATCCGCAGCTCGAACCAGGGGTCAGGTCTAAATTGGGTGGTTTGACGTCTTTTATCGCAGTCGCTCCGTCAGCCGCTTGGGAAATGAAACGATGGCCGATCGCTCACTGGAAAAAACTGATTGCACTTCTGGGTGAAGAAAACTTTGTGGTGCTAGGTGGTCCGAAAGATGCCTTTTGCCAGGAGCTCACCCAGCAGGATCCCCATCGCGTTTTGAATCTCGCTGGCCAACTCAGCCTGGAAGAAAGCGCGATCGTTTTAAGCCAAGCGCGCTTGGTTATTTCTGGAGATACCGGACTCTTGCATGTCGCCGACCAGCTAGGCCGTCCGGCGCTGGCTTTGATTGGCCCCACCGCTTTTGGTTTTCCTGCCCGCTCCACGTCCAAAGTTTTACAAATCGGCCTTTCCTGCCAGCCCTGCTCTAAAGACGGACGCGGCAAATGTCGCCAAAGCATTTATCAAAAATGCCTGATTGATTTAACGCCTGAGATAGTCGGTGCAGCGGCCCAGCAAGTTTTGCGAGGCCAAGCTTGATCATTCGCCTTCTTTACAATGGCTTAATTTATCCCTTTCTCCGCCTGCTTTTTTTTCTCTTATCTTTTCGAAATCAGAAAATTCGCGAAGGCTTGCGTTTGCGCAAAAAAACCGATGGGCAATGGCCGTGGCTGGGAACGCCCGCACGTAGCCAGCCCATCTGGCTCCACTGTGCGTCTTTTGAATTCGAATATGCCAAGCCGGTGATTGCTGAAATTAAAACACGCAGGCCCAGTCAAAAAATTCTCGTGACCTACTTTTCTCCAAGTGTCCGCCAGGCCGTAGAGAAATTTCCGGGGATTGATTTCGCCGTGCCATCACCCTGGGATCAACCCAAGATCATCAAAGAATTCTTGCACCATCACCAGCCACGCGCCTTGCTGATTGCCCGCACCGACACCTGGCCCGAAATGCTCTATCAAACCGCGCAAGCCAATATTCCCAGTCTACTTTTTTCTGCCACCATCAATGAAGGCAGCGGACGCCTGCGAACACCGGCATTGACCCGCTGGAGTCTTTCGCATTTGCGGGCTTTGTTTTGCGTGACGGTCGCCGATCAAGCGATTTTCGCGCGCCTTGGTTTGGGAGCGAAGACTCAAGTGGCTGGCGACACCCGGTTTGATCAGGTCTTAGCGAGACTGCAAGCGCCAAGAGAAATCAAAACGGGCTTTTTTAAATCAAACCGGCCACTTTTCGTCTACGGTTCGACCTGGATTGAAGATGAAGACATCATTATTGACCTAGTTGCCGCAACCACTCAGCAGGTGCGACATGTGATCGTCCCGCACGAGCCGACGCCTGAGCACCTCCACCTACTTCAAGAAAATCTTAAAAAATGCGGCCTCACTTATGCCCTGTACTCACAATATACTCCCGAGCAAACCATTGCGCTTGATGCGGTATTAGTGGTGGATCAACTGGGAATTTTGGCTGAGTTATATGCCTTGGCGCACTTTGCCTTTGTCGGTGGTTCATTTCGAAAAACCGTGCATAGCGTGATGGAGCCTCTCGCCGCCGGCGCTCTGACTTTTGTTGGCCCCTATCACGAGAACAATCGCGAGGCCTTGGAGTTTAAAACCATTGCCATTAAAGCGGGTCTGACGGCTGTACAACCCGTCTCCTCAGCGCGCCAATGGCAAACACTTTTGCAATTGGCTCTCCAGGAGTTTCACGAGCCTGAAAAGCTCCGGGTGCGTGAGGAAGTGCAAAAACGCAGCGGTCAAAGTGTTCGCGTCGTTGACTGGCTTGAGGAAAATTCAGATTCGTTCTAGAAACTCAAGACTGCGCACGCCAAACCAGCTGAAACTTTCTCCATCAACAAGAGCGCTGGCAAATGGCAGCTGCAATAGCTCTTGGCGGCGTTTATGAAAAGGATAGGGTTCACTTGAAAACAAGAGGACATGCTTTAAGGGATCAAGTTCCTCAAGTGTAAACTGCGGATATTTATCGATCGCAAAATGCTGCCGTCCACTGAGACCAACGACATTCAACATCGAGCCAATAAACGTCGCCCCACCTGCGGCCATCCACGGGTTTTTCCAAATCACATAGACAAATTTCGGATCAGGCATTTCGGGAAGTTTTAACCACTCTAAGACGCCGGGCAAATTCTGCCAAGACGTTAAAGCCTGGCGCGGTCGACGCAACTGAGCCTGCCAGCGTTTTTGAAGCTCTAGAAGTGCCGTCGCATTGGCGTCTTTAAAAACGTCCGCTAGTCGCGTCAGTTCGTTGGGCAGATCTAGAACACTTTGCACATGTGACGCAAAATACGGAATTGGTGATTGCTCGGCCATCGACAGGGGGTTTTCTTCCTTATCGAGGAGCAAAAGATCCGGACGAAGGGCCTGCAGTTTTTCCCAGGAAATATCTTTGGTGCCACCAACCACCGGAATTTGCTTTGCCAATTCTGGGTGGATACAAAAGCGCGTGCGGCCGACGACATTCACTCCACAGGCGAGCAAGGTCTCAGTCCAACTCGGAACCATTGACACGACTGAGACCACGCGCATTTTTTCTCCTCAAGCACTTAATGAACCACGGCTCGCGACTGGGCCTTTTGATTCGCATTCACCACCGGTTGGGCCCGTTGATTAACACCATTATAACTCCCCTGAATATCAGGGCGCTGATAGCCTGGCTTGAGTTTAGTCTGCACGCGGCTCCTGGCGGTTCCGTTGGCGTTGACACTCGAACAAAACGTCCCAACTAGGTCAAGTTGGTCCTGCTTTGATAAGTGCACATTGTTCCAATTCACCTCATCCGGAATGGCTTTCGAGGGCACTGAGGGCACTGAGGGCACTGAGGGATCAGACGATGGGGCGGCTTTATAGCCTTGCATCAATGACTCACCTGGCGTAGTTGCTGCTGTGGTATTCATTGGATCTTTAGTCACAGAACCATGATCGGTCGCACTGCTATCACTTGCAGTGGTTTTGCTCACTAACTGAGTGCTGGTTGTCGACGGATCAACACTCGAGTCCCCGAGACCAGCAACTTTGATTTGACTGGGATCGACACAGCGACCACCGGTGCTCGGCTCATTGATGCCGATCCAGTGACCGACCAGTTTAGCGAGATTGCGACAAAATGGCTGATTCATCGTTTGTAGACAGGTGCTTTGGCAGCTGCTCAAATCCGCACCCGTGTGATCCTTACAAGTGGCTTCGCACTGGGGAGGCTGACTAATAAAAAACTCAGTTTGATCCGGCCAAATACGAAAGCCAAAACTCACCGGCGCAGTGTCAGTTTTTTGCTTCACAAATAGATCCAGACTCGCACCGGTATCGGCCACTGTATCGACGCTTTGCTTAAGTTTCACATCTAAAAGTATATGCGCTTCACGAGAAAACGTATCAGCAATTTTCGGCAGACATTCCGTGCGGATTTCACTGTACAAGGTGCGCAGCGAATGATCGTCGATTTTGTCTGCGACCGTAACACCTGCGACAACTGAGAGGGTGATCTGGCCATTATCTCGGGTCAAATCGTAGGTCATATTGCTAACAGCCTGTTTATTGTATTCAGGAGTGGCTCCTGGAGCTAGGGTCGCGGATTTAGCAACACACATTTCAACTGAATTGACTGTGACCGTGGTCGTTTGACTTTGCGTAATGCCCGCGCGGCAATCATTGATTTTTTTCTCGTTGACGCCGGGTACGGCCAATTCGATCCGCTGGGTATTGTCCGGACGCGGGGCACAGGCATTAACGGCAATAACGCCGGCCATGAGGCTGGTCACAAATAAAATCTTTGCTGGTCGCATCCGAGAACTCCTTTACGCAAATGCCAGGAAGAAAAAGGAGGTAACGTGAGAATCATCCGCAAAGCATTGACTATCCGGGAAATATTGCAAAAGCAAGGCTTGAGTAAACACGGCTAAGACCGTGATTAAACACAGCAGAAGGACTTTAGCGTGTCAATAGTTTTGACAGGGACGGCGGTGGGCAGCCCTCGTTAGCAATTAGAAGTTTGCTTTGCCCCTCGAGTTAACATACAAAATCTTATACACTGAGGGAGTTTCACCAATGAACAAAACACTGCAACCAGTCCCATTTAAACCGCTGAAAAACCTACCCGCAAAAGCTGAATTCAAAGCCGGTGACGTCTTGGTCGTCTTTGGCGAACTTTTCAGCCGTGGTTACGCCAATGGCATCGTCGATGAAGCTGAACGCGCCGGTATGACAGTCATTCGCTCAACCGTCGGCCGCCGCGATGAAAATGAGCAGCTGCGTCCCCTCAACGACAGCGAAATGGCTAGTCACCCCAAACCCTTTATCAATATTCCCATGGAAGCCGGTTTTGACCTTGAGCCAGCCAGCGACGGCACTCGCCCTGTTGATATGATGAAGGGCGCAAAGATGGCGGAGTGGGACAAGGTGCAACTGGATTGGGATAAAATCAATGAATCTAAAAAACGGGGTGAGGAGCGTTTTAAGAAAAATCTTCGTTCTTACATGACTGAATTAGAAAAACACATTCCAAATGGTGCCAATGTTTTATTTGTGCACACCATGGCTGGCGGAGTCCCACGAGCCAAGATCTACATGCCGACGATGAATCGAATCTTTAAAGGCACCGGTGATCGCCATGTATCAAGCGCAGCATTTTCCAATTCGGACCTCGGTAAATTTGCTGAAATCAATTTTGATGAAGTCACTGCCAACACCTTTCAATATCTTCTCGAAGGATCAGAATCTTTGCGTCAGAAAATTGAAAAAAATGGCGGCCGGGCCCGCTATGTAGCCTACGGCTATCACGGCACTGAAGTCTTGATTCGAGGTGAATATCGCTGGCAAACCTACACGCCGTATTTTCAAGGCTGGGCGAAGATGCGCTTGGAGAATTTCGCTACCGAAGCCTGGAAGAAGGGCGTCAAAGCAACGGTCTTCAATTGCCCTGAAATTCTCACCAACTCCTCAAGTGTCTTTCAGGGGGTCGAAGTATCGCTTTATCCGATGCTCGGAGCGTTGAAAAAAGAAGGTGCACGCTCAAAACACTGCCAAAATATTTTGCGTGAATGCCAAGCGCTGTTGAAACCTGAGTTTAATGCCGATGAAGTCTTACGCTTCACTGATTCTTATTTGACGTCCAGTCTGACCCAAGCCTACACAAACTACGAAAAATGGCCGGGGCACAATGGTAAAGAGCAAATGGAATATATGTTGCAAAGCTCGGACCACCTCTTTGCCATGCACCAAGAGGCTGGCAATGATAAAAAATTAATGACGTCGATTTTAAGTGAAGAGATCTTTAAAGCTACGGGTATCGTGATGCTCAATGAAGCTTGGAATCCCAAAGAGCCTGTCTGGTGGCTCGGGCACGATGTGCTGGCCAAGGCCCTAGCACAAGATTAGTCTCGTAACCGCGGGACTAGAGAGGTTTTTTTGTCGCTTTCAACTGGATACACCTGGAGTCACAAAGGCCATCGCTTCACAGGCTACAGCCTTGCCGGAATTTCCACGAGCATTGCCTTTCCAGAAGCCGATACCTGCTTTGATGTGGCTCAAGGTTTGCCATTTCAAATCGGCATCAATAATCTGCTGATCACCCATGGGCATATGGACCATGCCTCTGGTCTTCCCTACATCATTGCGCAAAAGGCGATGACCAGCCAGCTACCACCCAACGTTTACGTGCCAGCGAACTTGGTAAAACCGCTAAAAGAACTGATGCGCATCTGGGAAGCTGTTGAAGATCACACCTACGAATACAATGTGGTGCCAGTCGAAGTGGGCGTCGATTATCCGTTGAAGCCGCCCTATTTTTTCCGCACGTTTACCACTTATCACCGCGTACCATCTAACGGCTACACGGTGTTTGAGCGCAAGAAGAAACTCAAAGTCGAGTATCAGGGTCTCACGCGCGAGGAGCTCGTGCAGATTCGCCGCGAAGGAAAAGAGCTCGATCAACACTTCTCTGAGCCTCTGGTATCCTTCACGGGCGATACGCGAATTGAATTTTTAGATCATCCGGATGTCCGAAACAGTCGAATTTTATTTATGGAAGTAACGTTTTGGGATCAGAAAAAAACTGTCGAAAACGCGCGCTTTTGGGGACATATCCACTTAGATGAGCTTTTGCCTAGGCTACCAGAACTTAAATGCGAGAAAATTGTACTAATTCATGCTTCTGCCCGCTACAATACGCGTCAGCTCAATGACATTATGGACGCACGGATTCCTGAGCATTTTAAATCGCGCATTGAGCTATTTCCTCGTCCTCTCTGATTTGTGTATGAAATGTCGCTTTCTCGTCCTGAATCATGCACGGCACGTGTAATTTTCAAAATATTTCCGCGCCTCGTCCCGAAACGCTGAATCTTCCTCTAAACTGGAGCGGAGGAGGGCTTTCATGGAGACTTTTGAAAATTCCGTTCCGCAGGAATTCAAACGATCGCGTGAACTCGCATATCAAAACATTATCTGGGCCGTAGACGCCTTTCCGGAAAATGAATATCTTCACGAACGCGCCGCTATTGCTCTGCAAGCGATGGGTGGGGAACACCACATCCTACCCGTCTACGCCTTAAGTCCGGACAGCATGAACTGGAATGGCGAATTTATCGGCGATTGGACCGCCCGCTTTAAACCGATTGCCGATGACACTCTCAAAGCACAACTCGAGCGCCTGAATGTGCGGGGGCAGATGAAGCCGCATGTGATCGTACAACCGCAGGCCTCACGAAAAGCCACAGTCTCGCGTTTTTTACATTTCGCTGAAAAAGTCAAAGCCGATATGATTGTGGCCGGCACCCACAGCCGCACTGGAATCCGCCGTTGGATTCTGGGGAGCTTTGCCGAGATGCTCTTACATCAGTCACAGATTCCGGTGTTGATGGTGAATCCTCATAATCGTCCGGTCTTTCGCTTTAAAAATGTGATTTTTGGCACAGATTTTTCTGAGTCGTGTCAGCGCCAGTATCCTAAAGTGCTCAAATTCGCCCAAGAAATCGGCGCCGAATTGCATTTATTTAATAAAGTCCCGCATCCAATTGAACCTCTCGTCCAATCTGGCGTGTATTTACTCGGCGGTGGCTGGATCAGTCTTGATCAGTACATGGTTGAAGAAACCTCAGAGCGCAATCGCTCGGCGGAGAAATGGATTATTGAAGCAGAACGCTGGGGCGTCACGGCGCGCTTTGTTAGTGAGAATTTGGGTGATAGTGCCGCAGAAGCCATTGTAAACTATGCGCGCAGGCTTGATTCAGCCGTGATAGCGATGATTTCGCAAACTGGACCCGTGATGTCCGCACTTCTTGGCAGTGTCACGAGAGAGGTGGTCCGTATCGCTCCTTGTCCGGTTTTTGTGGTGCCAGGATTCACGCATCACTGAAGACAAACCTGCAAAACCTCTTTTCGCGGCAGGAGTTTTCGCGTGACTTTGTTTCTTCGCGTCCTTAGTGGATTTCTTGGCGGGTTTTTGTTTTTACAGTTGGTGACGTCATGCTCACATAAAAACGTGGCGCCCAGCCACCCGGAGCCGGCAGAAAAAACCGTCGCTAAAGATCTCACGACCGAAGCTGCTTGGCGTGAAAGGATGACGGCACTTTCAAATTTAATTTCCAGACTTTATCCGGAGATCATGAATCCGGAGCGTTTCAACGCCGATAAAAACCAAGAGCAAATCAAAGCCGACACAGCTGAGTTGCGAAAACTAGCTCACCGCCTCAATGCCGACACCGTCTCGCCAAAAATAGATCCGAGTTTACGGCTCACCGCCAGTCTTCTTGAAACAGATTTAGATCGTTCGCAAGAGGCGCTGCGCAATGGCCACCGCGAGTATGCCAGGCAAACTCTGCGCGACACGACCTCGTATTGCATTCAGTGCCATACCCAAACCGATAACGGTCCGAAATTTCCGTCTTTTGCCTTGAATATTGACACCAAGGAGTTGCGCCCTATCGAAAAAGGCGAAATTTTTGCAGCTACCCGGCAATTTGCCAAAGCCCTCGCCGCATTTCAAACAATTATTGAAAGCACTGAGATCGCAAAAAAAGAGCCTTTTACCTGGGAAAAAGCGGTTCGGGCCTCTCTCGCCATCGCCGTGCAAGCCAATCACGACCGCGCCCTAGCGGAAAAATTGGCCAGTGAAGTCGCAAAAAACAAAAATGCTCCGGAGTTCATGCGCGAGCC
>JAYVXN010000534.1:0-9774 GCA_043785085.1 Bdellovibrionales bacterium
CCTATGATGATATGTGATTGTTCGCGCTCAACTTTTTTATACTGGCGGATGTCTTGGGCCGGGCCGGCGTGTTTAAAATTGTTTTGGATGCGTTTTCCTTCCGGCAAAATCGCTCCGGCAGCCTCAAGACGCTTGAGCCACTTCTTTTTGTCCACACATCCGGTGACCGCGATCGTGAGATTGGCGGCTGAGGTCATGTTTTTCCAATGCGATATAACGTCTTTTTTACTTAAACTATTGATCGTTTCAGTGGTCCCATACATATCTCTGCCGTAGGGATGACCCTTGAACATTTCTTCGATAAACATTTGTGATACAACCTGGCCTGGATTATCCTGACGAGAGCGAATATTTTCGAGCATCATGACTTTTTCGCGCTCCAACGCCGCCTCTGAGATCGCTGGTGCCGCCAGTACCTCTTCAAATAACTCAAGAGCTTCATCCTCAAAGGGTGCAAGCATTTGCATACTCAGGCCGGCTGAATTTCGGCCACCGAAAGCGCTTAGACCACCTGCCATATTTTCAATTTTTTGATTGATTTCATCTTCGCTGAGTTTTTTCGTACCACTGGTCCAGACGCGAGAAAGAAGATCAGTGAGGCCTTCTTGGCCAGGCCTTTCGATTCTCAGACCGCCGAGTGCTGCGGCCTTAACGGTGCAAACGGGAGTCGCATGATTCGGGCGCAACAACAACGTGACGCCGGACTTGAGTTGAATTTTTTCAACGTCACCTTCATCCAGAATCGTCTTTTCACCCAAGGACCATTTTACTTTTTTAATTTGAAATTTCTTCCCCGGAGCCTGACGCACGACCTTGGCTTGCGTAAAAACTTTGCCGTAATTTTTCATCCAAGTCCGCAAGAATTTTGTCGCTTCCTTCTCGTCTTTTGGAGTCATTAAAATCAGCGAAGCCGTTTGCGGTACAAGATATTTGCGGGCGGCAGCCGTAATGTCAGACGGCTTAAGGGCGTAAATCTGCTTTAAAAACTTTTGAAAGTATTTGTAATCACCCATGAGATTTTCAAGGCTTCCGGCCTTTCGCGCAATGCCATCCACGGTTTCCATGGAGTAAAACTCTTCGCTTTCAAGATTGGTGATGGCTTTTTTGATCTCATCTGGCGACGGCGGCTCCGCTAAAATTCTTTGTAGCTCAAGTGTTAGCGCCGCAAATGCCGGCTGTAACTGCTCGGCGTTCAGCGAGCCTGAGACGGTGAAAATGCCGGTGTCTTTAGGAGTAAAGGTGCTAGCGCCAATGGAGGTGGTCAAAGGCGCCTCTAGGCGAAGTTTGCGCGTCAACCTTGAGCTGTCTCCTTGACCTAAAATCAACGCGAGCACATCAAGTGCGGCGACATCCTTGTGTTCGGCTCCTGGAATTCGCCATGCCAGGTGAAATTGCGCTTCTTCAAACGGTGCCTTTTGCACCTTCAGGCGGGGCTCTTTTTGTGCAGCTTCCTTTTTGCGTTTGACTGAACGCACTTTAAAATCTTGCAAGCGACCAAACGACTGTACGACTTTTTGCTGCATCTCTTTGGTCGCAAAATCACCGGCGATCACCAGCTGCATGTTTTTGGGAACATAGCGGCTTTGGTAATAATCAGCGAGCGTTTTGCGCGAAACTTTTTTAATGATCCGGTCATAACCGATGACGGGGATTCCGTAAGGATGATCTTTGTAAACTGTCGAGAACAACAAGCGGCTGGCTTGCCGTCCAGGGCTATCATTGGAGCGCTTGATTTCTTCTAAAACCACTTCTCGCTCATTGTCGATTTCGGAGTTGTCAAATTTAGGAAAGCCCATCATTTCGCTGATGACGTCCAGACCCACATCAATAAATTCCCGAGAAATCGTGACATAGAACACCGTCTGATCAAAGGAGGTGTAGGCATTGAGTTCGCCACCTGACGCCTCCACACTCGAAGCAATTTGGCCGACCTCGTATTTTTCAGTGCCCTTGAAAACCAAGTGCTCAATGAAGTGCGAAATACCTTCTTGTCCTTTGGTTTCATCGGCACTTCCGGTTTTGACCCACATTTGTACTGACACAACCGGTGATTTGTGGTTTTCAATGAGCAAGACAGAGAGCCCGTTTTTTAAATTGTACTTTTTCGTCGACATAACCAACTCCATGGCATTTGGTATTTACGTTCATATTCCATATTGTTTGCAGATTTGCCCGTATTGCGATTTCGCCAAATACGAGTGGAAGAGTATTATGCCTCCCGCTCAATATGTGGAGCTTCTGCAAGCTGAAATTCGCCTACACGCGAATGATCTTCCCCAACAATCGGTAGATTCTGTTTACTTTGGCGGAGGAACCCCCAGTCTCTTTCCGCCAAAACTTATTCTAACTGTTCTCGAAGAACTTGCAAATCACGGCTTTAAACTCAGACCCGGAGCAGAAGTCACGATTGAGATCAATCCCGGTACCCTGACCGAAGTCGACCTGGAAGAATGGCTAAAGATCGGCGTCACCCGATTTAGCGTTGGTGCGCAAACCTTCGACGATCGTCTGTTAAAAATCGCCGGGCGCAAGCACAACCGAGATGAGACTGTGGCCACTTTGCAGCTTTTGAAAAACCAGCAGGTTAACTATTCTTTTGATTTGCTCTTTGCTTTGCCAACCCAAACCTTGCCAGACGTAAAAAAAGATGTGCTTCAGGCGCTCAACTTTGACCCCTCGCATCTGAGCGCCTACTGCCTGACGTTACCGGAAAATCATCCGATGCAAAAAGGCCGCGCTCCGGATGAGGAGCAAGTCGAGATGTTTGATGTTATTGAAAGCGAGCTCGCCCAAGCGGGCCTTGAGCGCTATGAGATTTCTAACTTTGCCCGGCCCGGCCGCGAATCGCGACACAATGTTCTTTACTGGAGCGATCAGGAGTACTGGGGTCTAGGTGTAAGTGCCCATTCATTTTTAAAAAAGGGAAAGTGGGGGGCGCGCTTTTGGAATGCTCCTTCTTTACCGGCCTATGAAAAACAACTCTTGGGAGAAAGTGGCCCATGGAGTTTTGCCGCGGGGCTACCACCAAACCAATACGAGGGCCTTGAATTGCATCAGGCCATTTTTGATTTCAGTCACACATTTCTACGGATGAAGCGGGGCCTCAGCTCAGAAGCATTGCGTCTAAAGTTCGGCGGGGGACCTGCGCAGGCTGTCGAAAATAGACTCAAGAATGTTTTGACGAAAGGTTTGGTTAAACACGATGGTGCAACGTGGGCACTGACCCGCGAAGGTCGCCTCGTGGCGAATGTCGTTTTCGAGCAACTCACCTTCCTTAAAGACGAACTGAGTGAAGATTGACATATTCGTCATCGAACTCATAATGGAGACACGCAAATTGAGGAGTTTAAGCTATGTCAGCAGACGGAAAATCTAAACCAGAAAATCCAAGTTTCGAAGGCCCCGAACGCCCCAAACGATTGAGTGAAGAGGGTCTGGTTGAAAAATCAACAGATGCCAATGGTCATGCTGAACCCGCCAAAGAAGTGGAGTCATTTCGCGCCGAAGCTGAAAAAATGAAGAACGAATATCTCTATTTGCGCGCCGAATTTGAAAACTTCAAAAAAAACATGATCAAGGAGCGCTCCGATTTGCGAAAATATGGCAGCGAGCGCCTCATCGTCGACTTGCTCAATGTCCTCGACCTGCTTGAAACGGCGCTGGCGACTGAAATCAATTCAGAGCGCATTGCAAATTTCAAAAAAGGCGTTGAGCTCACGGCAACTGAACTAAAAGCTATTCTCCTGCGGCACGGGGTCGAGGAACTTCCGGCTCATGGAAAAGCTTTTGATCCCGGCGCGCATGAAGCTCTCAGCAGCGAAGAAACCGACCGTGTCCCCGAAGGCCACGTCAGTCAGGTGTTTAAAAAGCCTTATAAACTTCACGATCGCGTCGTGCGCCATGGCCAAGTCGTGGTGGCGAAACCTAAGCCTCAGTAATTCGCCAGTCAGAAGTTGGACCATAAGTTCGATCATAGGTGCGACAGGAGAGCCAATTGGCCAAACGCGATTTCTACGAAATTTTAGGGGTGCAGCGGGCCGCAAATGCCGATGAAATTAAACGCGCCTACCGAAAACTTGCGCTGAAATTCCATCCGGATAAAAACCCCGGTGATAAAAAGGCCGAAGAGACCTTCAAAGAAATCAGCGAAGCGTATGACACGTTATCAGATGCTGAGAAGCGAAAGTCATACGATCAGTTTGGCCATATGGGCGCGCAAGCCGGCTTTAAGGGCAACCCTTTTGAGGGCTTTTCTCAAGGTGGCTTTCGCCCAGATAATTTTGGTGGTGGCTTTTCAGGACAGCAGGGAACAGAAAACTTTCAAGATATCTTCGGCGATATTTTCGGAGATTTTTTCGCCGGTGGCCGGGCGCGGCCCGGTGGACCAAGGCCTGGCGGCCGTCCGCGCGGCGCAGATCTTCGCTACACATTGACGATTTCCTTTGAAGAAGCCGCGACCGGAACTGAAAAAATGATCAGCTTCGTTCGTCAACGTAATGGCGCAGAAGAAACCGCGAAGCTTTCGGTCACGGTGCCGGCTGGTGTTAAAAGCGGCCAGCGTTTGAAACTTCGTGGTGAAGGCGACACTCCACTAGGTGGTACGGGGCAAGTCGGCGATCTTTATGTGATCGTCAACATTCAGGACCATCCCATATTTAAACGGGTTGAAAATGATGTCCATCTTGATCTCCCCGTCAGCTTTATAGACGCCATGTTAGGAATGGTCGCAGAAATTCCAACCCTGACTGGACGAGCGTCTTTGCGTGTCCCCCCCGGAACTCATTCGGGTCAGCTTTTTCGACTTAAAGGTAAGGGATTTTCTTCTATTGGCGGAGCCGCAGGCGGTGATATGATTGTGCGGGTTGTGATCGATGTTCCGAGAGATCTCACCGAAGAACAAAAAGAGGCCTTAAGAAAACTTCCTGCGGCATTTCGGACCACACCTTTGGTGCGCGCTTACCAGGAAAAGGTCGATCGAATTTTGAAAGGTAAGAAATGAAGCAAAGGTTGAAACTTTTCGGCTCTCTCTTGTGTGGTTTGTTCTTTGTTTTCGCATGTTCCACGCAACCCGAAAGACCAACTCCGGTTGTCATTATTAAACCGACCCAGCCGAAAGCCGCGACTCCTACGGCTGTGAAGGAGTTTGCAAGCGCCAAGGCTGCCTACGATAGTCATCAATTCAAAAAGGCCCTGCCTTTACTCAAACGCTTCGCGCAGAAAAATCCCGGCTCTGATCTGACAGATGAGGCCGCTTTTCTAATGGGACAAATTTATTACGATGGCCAGCAGTTTCAAGACGCTGCGGCTGAATACATGCAAGTGATCAATGCCCATCATGGCAGCCCATTCGAATCTGAGGTTATTCTTCGTGCCTCCCGTTCTCTGCTTCGCTTGCAAAGAGCGAGCGAAGTTGAACCGATTTTAAATCAAATCAATGTCTCTCACTTATCTCCGACTCAGACTCTGGAAGAGAAAAAAATCCGCATTGAAACCTATGTCGCCCTTCGTGACAATATGGCGGCGCTAACCGTATATAATCAGTTGATTCAAATCACTCCACCCGGCCCCCAGCGCGATCTCTATCGGACTTCGGCGCAAGAATTTGTCGATAATAAACTGGGAGAGGAAGACTTACGAGCTCTCGCCGACAATCGTTCCTCTGGCGAGCTGCAACCCGTGGCGATGTACCGTTATGCTTTGCTCTTGGCTGAAAAACATGACTATACACATGCGCGCCGTTATCTCGAAGGTGTGCAGGCTTCGGCTCCGGGCACCGAAATGGCGGATCATTCGCGACAGTTGCTTACACAAATCGACTCACGCAATAAAGTCGACAATCACACCATCGGTGTGATTTTGCCTCTCTCTGGAAAACAGGCCGCCATCGGTTACAAAACCTTGCACGGAATTCAACTCGGTCTCGGTATTTATGGTAAGTCTGGGTCCAACTTTCGACTAGCCATCATCGACAGCGAAGGTAATGCCGATGCCGGCCGACGCGGCGTTGAGCGCTTGGTGGCTGAAGACAATGTGATTGCGATTATTGGCGGTCTTTTAAGCAAAACCGCCACAGCTGAGGCCGCCAAGGCACAAGAGTTCGGGGTTCCGTTTATCACTCTGTCACAAAAAGCCGGCGTCACGCAAATCGGTGATGAGGTTTTTCGAAACGCACTGACCAGTCAAATGCAGGTTCAGCAAATTGTCGATGTCGCGATGAACCAGATGAAAATGTCCAAATTTGCCATCCTCTATCCAAATGATGCTTATGGAGTTGAGTACGCTAATTTGTTTTGGGATGAAGTTCGTGCACATGGCGGCTCCATACAGGGAGCTCAGCCTTATGATTCTAATGAAACTGATTTTCGCGGTCATGTGCAGCGCTTGGTTGGACTGTTTTACCTTGAAGATCGCGCCGAGGAATATCGGCTGCGTTTAAAGCAGTACAACGAGAAGAATCAAAAACGCGGCGTGCGTGAAAAAAATCCGGCGATAGAGGACATTCTTCCTCCGATTGTGGACTTTGATGCGATTTTTATTCCTGACAGCGCCAAGGCTGTCGGCCAGATTGCACCGACGTTGGCCTACATGAACGTTCATGATGTTCGACTGCTCGGTACTAACATTTGGAACAGTCCGGCCCTCGCGCAGCGTGGTAAGAACTATGTGGAAAACTCAGTTTTCGTCGACAGCTTTTTAAATTCCGGTAAGTCTTTTCAAAACACCGAGTTCTACGATAATTTTAAATCGACCTTCGATGAAGAGCCGGGAATTTTTGAAGTCCAAGCTTATGACTCTGCACTTTTGTTGCGGCAGATGATCTCACAGGGTGAAGCGACAAGAGTTGGCTTGACGCAAAAGCTTGGTGCTCTCAAAAATTTTCCAGGAGCCCTGGGGCCACTCTCAATTTCTTCAACTCGAGAAATCCTTCGCCCGTTGACGACATTGACCGTGCATCAGGGCCAAATCGTACCCCTTAACTCCCAAACGAACTAGGCTTCGGCCAAGCACTTTGCATTACATAGCCTTATGAGTCAGACTCAGGCTAATCATTACGCAGAGCTCTGCCTATTATATTATTTTTTACATAAGAAACTCTTATGGGATTCGCGCGAATTTTTCTAACCGGAACACGCTGCGTAAACGTCATTATCTGCACCAGCGGCTACGAACTAGTCGAAGGTTCAAGAGATACCCAGGGATGGGGGTCGCGCCTTATCGGGCGCGGAAGAGCCAAGGATGGCTCCTCATGATAAGAGAGAGGGGGATGAAATGGTCAGCAGTCTTTCAGAAAAACTCATTAGCGAGTGTCGCGAAAAACTTTTGCAGATGAAGCGCGAAATATTAAACCGTGTTCGCACGAGCAAATATGAGTTCCAAAGTCTCGACAAAGGAAGTGACGAGGCAGATCAGAGTATGGCGGTGTTGGCAGAAAATGATTTTCTGTCTTCACAAGCGCGCTTGAAAGAACAGCTGATGGAAATCGAATTCGCATTAGCGCGAATCAGCAATGGCACTTTCGGAATTTGTGAAGAAACCGAAGAACGAATTGAAGTGGAACGACTTCGCGCGCTGCCGTGGACTCGAGTCAGCATAGAAGGGGCAGAAATTCGCGAAGCCCTGCGCCGAAAATTTGCCAGGTAAGATTTCGTCAGAATTGTCTCGAATTTCAGTTATTATCTGTCTCAATGCACCCCGCCAAATTCGCTCGCACAATGCCAAAGGCAATAAGCATAGTGCGGATATGTTAGGCACCCCGAGTTTTTTGATGACAAGAGCTGTTTAGAATCCTAGAAGCTTACAAATCCTGTTGCGAGACAGGCCTTGGAGCCTTCAAAATGTGCTTAATGTTTTAGCACAGCCATTGAGGGCTTGGGAGATTCTAAACAAGGGGATTGAAATGACATTGAAGGAAATGACCTTTTTTAAAAAGCTTTTGATTCAGCAGCGCTCTGAAATACTGAATAAGGCCGACGCATTTAAATATGATAAAACTCTAGAAAACGACGGTCAGGGCGACGAAGGTGATCTGGCTTCGATTGAACTGAGCCTTTCACTTTCGTTGCGTCTGCAAGAACGCCAAGTTCATTTACTTGAAAAAGTTGATCGGGCTTTGTCAAAAATTGAAGAGGGTTCATTCGGCCTTTGCGAAGGGTGCGAAGAACCATTAAATATCAATCGTTTGAAAGCGCGCCCAGTGGCCAATCTCTGCATTGCTTGCAAAGAAGAGCAAGAAAGCAAAGAGCGCGTTTTCGCATAATTCTGTTTTTTTCTATGGAGGGGGGCCATTCGACAGGCCCTTTCCAAAAGTAGGTCGAGCTTAAGCACTCGACCCACTTACGCTTTTCTTCCTTTTATTAAATCTTCTTTAGACTCACATGCATTTGACCCTAACCGCCGGGACCTGGCTCCTGCAAAGGTCAAGAAATCAGCTAGCACTCTGTCGTGTGTGGATTTTCCAGCACGGTCCAAATCAGATCAAAATCTCGAAAACTGACTGTATCTCTGTATTTCCGGACCATTAAGAGTGCAGAAATCCCTTTAGCCTTTTCATCTCCTACCGAAAAGTATGTTGAGAAAGCACATACTATTTCCCGCATCAGCGGAGGATGAAAATGGCATTTGACGATAAAGTTCTTGAGATTCCTGAAACACTTCCCATGCTCCCAGTCCGAGATATTGTGGTTTTTCCCTACATGATCTTGCCGCTGTTCGTGGGTCGCGAAGCATCTATCCGTGCTGTTGAAGAGGCGCTGGCGAAAAACCGCTTGATCTTTTTGGCTTCACAGAAAGAAATCACCGAAGAAAATCCAACCGAGACGACTATATATACAGTCGGCACCATCGCGCGCATCATGCGCATGCGCAAGCTCGCAGATGGCCGGGTGAAGATTCTGATTCAAGGTGAAGCCAAGGGCCGAATTAAGAAATACACGAAGACGGCTCCGAACTTTGAAGTCTCAGTAGATAAAATCACTGAGGCCGATACGAGCGGATCACAAATCGAGTACGAAGCCATGATCCGTAATGCGAAAGAGCAGCTTGAGAAAATCATCGCACTCGGCCGCATGCTTTCTCCGGATATCTTGCTGATCCTTGATGATGTCAATGATCCGGGCCGCCTGGCTGACTTAATCGCCAGCAATCTCGGCCTCAAGGTCACTGATGCTCAGCGCGTCCTTGAATGTCAGGATCACAAGCAGCGTTTGCAAATCGTGAATGAAATTCTTGCTAACGAGCTTGAAGTTCTTCAGATGCAAGCCCGGATCCGCAGCACTGCTAAAGATGAAATGTCGAAGAGCCAAAGAGAGTACTTCTTACGCGAGCAAATGCGCGCCATAAAGAACGAGCTCGGCGAAAATGATTCTAAATCAGAAGAAATGGAAGAATTGCGCGATAAAGTGACCAATGCCGGAATGCCTGAGGCGGTGCAAACTGAAGCACTCAAGCAACTCGGTCGTTTAGAGCGCATGCACCCCGATGCAAGTGAAGCCTCAATGGTTCGCACTTATCTCGACTGGATGGTTGATCTTCCGTGGAACAAAAAGACCGAAGACAATCTTGATATCAATAGGGCCCAAAAGATTCTCGATGAAGATCATTACGACCTCAATAAAGTCAAAGATCGCATTCTTGAATTCTTGGCGGTTCGTAAACTGAAGAAAAACGAAACCAAGGGACCGATTCTCTGTTTCGCCGGCCCTCCAGGAGTAGGTAAAACTTCGCTTGGAAAGTCGATCGCCCGCTCAATGGGTCGTGAGTACTTCCGAATTGCCC
>JAYVXN010000535.1:0-9748 GCA_043785085.1 Bdellovibrionales bacterium
AGGTCTTCGACAATCTTATGGACTCCGGTGAGGGCACGTTCTCTTGAGACGATCGCTATCGCGGTCAGAAAAATAATTTTGAAATATAAAACCACTGAGTGGCTGTCGAGGGTGAGTAAGGCCAGACGGCTCTTCCAGGGGCGGATGCGCTGGTTATAGTCGAGATCGGGGTCTTTGCTATCTTTCAGGATATCACCCTCGTCCGCGAAGACAATTGAGGCGAGATCGGTGATGCCGGGGCGAACAGTCAGCAGGCGCTTTTCGATGGGAGTGTAAAGGTCGGTTTCGCGCTTCACGTTCGGGCGCGGGCCGACGAGACTCATATCACCCTTTAAGACGTTCCAAAGTTGGATGAGTTCATCGAGTTTATAGCGGCGGATGAAGTGGCCTACTTTGGTGATACGCATGTCGTTGGCGGAAGTGGAGTCGACGCCGGTTTTGTCGGCGTTTTTCATCATTGAGCGAAGTTTCACCATTTTAAATGGAACTTCACTTTTGCCCATGCGGGGCGCGATGTAGAAGGGTGAGTTGTAGTCCTGTAGCCACACCGCAATCATCGTAGGGATGAGGATCGGACTTGTAACAATAAGGCCGGTCAATGAGAAAGTAATATCAAGCAAGCGTCGGAGCATAAGAATCAGGCCCTCCTTTGAGCATGAAATCGACTTTGCGAACAACATCACGAGCTTTGGTGTAATAAATTTCTTCCAATGGTTGGCTGGTCGGAGCCGGGGCATCGGGAAGAGTCATGCGAATGGGACGTGACTTAAAGCGATTGGCGGGAATGGATTCGTAGACAGAGGCAATCACTTCGCCGGCCACTCCGCAGGTGCGCCAGCCGCCGTCGACCACCATCAGACGACCGGTTTTTAACACGGATTCAATCACGAGAGTGATGTCGAGTGGGTTGAGGACGCGCAAATCAATCACGTCGCACGAGGTTCCTTGCTGAGCGAGTTCAGCTGCGGCATCGAGGCAAACTTGCGTCGAGTAGCTAGAGCCGACGAGGGTGACGTCATGGCCTTCACGTAGGCGCTGGGGGCCGATTTGCGAGAGATCGAGTTCCTTGATGGGGCCGAGGTCGGCTTTGATATCGTAAAGCCAGCGATCGTCGATATAGAGCACCGGATCTTCGCAAAGAACACTTGCGATTAAGAGATCGCGGGCATCTTGCGGAGTTGCTGGCATGACGACGCGCAGACCAGGAATGTGCGCGAACCAGCTTTGTAGCGCTTGGGAATGTTGGGCGCCTTGTTGGCCGCCGCGATTGATGATGCCGCGGATGGTGACGCCGGGGTGGGCTTTGCCGCCGAGCATGTGCGACCATTTCGCGGCTTGGTTAACAATCATGTCCGTTGCCAAAATCATGAAATCCACGCGTGGATGGACGACGATCGGGCGGTAGCCGCAAAGAGAGGCGCCGATGGCGGCTCCCGTGCAGGCCACTTCTGAAACGGGCGTGTCAATGATGCGGTCGCGGCCGAACTCTTTATCGAGATCGGTCATGGTGTTGCCGACATACCACGGAGACCACAGGCCTTGGCCGATGCAGAAAACTTCGCGGTAGTTGGCCATTAAATGTTGAAAACCGTCGCGAATTGCTTCGCCGTAGGATCGAGTTAGGTTTCGAGACATAGAGTTAATTCCTCTGTGAGTATTTCATGCCGGATTTATGCGGATGCGGCGAATAGACCAAATCCAAGAGCTCGCTGGTCGGTGGAAAAGGCGAGGCTTCGGCACGCTGCCAGTCTGTTTCCATCTGAGCGCGCAGCTCGATTTCAAGGGCGCGAAACTTTTCTTCGTTGAAGTAGCTCTTAGTGATCAGAGCGTCTTTTAAGCGGCGTACCGGATCGCGCTTTTTCCATTGAACCAGGTCTTCTTTGCGTTTCAAGCCGACATCGTCATCTTCACGTGGGCCGACGTGGCCGCGCCAACGATAAGTGACGGCTTCAAGATACCCTGGGCCTTCGCCTTTACGCGCTTTTTCGAGCAGACGCTCGGTGGCTCTGGCAACAGCGACAACGTCGTTGCCATCCACTACTTCGGTATTGATGTGGTGAGCAACCGCATACCGAGAGACAAGGTCGCTGGGTTGGCGCAAGTTAATGTGCAGATGCGAGGAGAATAAATTATTTTCGCAAACGAAGAGCATTGGGAGTTTAAAGTGCGCGGCGAGATTCAGGCACTCGTGAACGGAACCTTCTTCGGCAGCTCCATCACCGAAGAAGGCAACTCCGACATCTGAGTTTGCTTGTTGATCGAGTTTCGCTGCGAATGCGGCTCCGACTGCGAGAGAGACGGTGCCGCCAACGATGGGCACTGAGCCTTTGAAACCGAAAGGTTCGCCCCATAAATGCATGGATCCACCGAGGCCTTTTGAGCAGCCGGCGGCTTTACCGAGAATCTCGGCGAAAAGTTCAAAGGTGCTTCCACCCATGGCGAGAAAATGCGAGTGAGAGCGGTGCGTACCGAAGGCGCGATCGGTTTTTCGTAAGTGCGCTGAAACACCGACGGCGATACCTTCTTGGCCAATGGCCAAATGGCAAGGGCAGACGATTTTTTTTGCCGTGACCATATCGCCGATTTTTTCTTCAGCGAAACGGATCCTAAGCATGTCGCGCAGTTGCTTGAGGAGCAGATCCGTTGAGGCTCCGGTGATGTCGAGCATTTCGGTGAAGCTAAACGGGTCGGAGAGCCGACCCAGTTTTTTGGAGTCGGCAAGCGCTGCGTGGTCAGAAATCTGCCCGGTTTTACTTTCCATAAAATGCACGAACCTTTTGAATGACATACGCGACGTCGTCATCAGTCATGGACATATTCATCGGCAGCATCAGGAATCGTGCGGTCATGCGCTCGGTGATTGGCAAGTGGACGCCCTCGAAACCCAAGCCTTTGAACATGTGCACGGCACTGCCGGCCCATTGGATGATGGTGCCGATGCCTCGCTCGGCTAGGTGTTTTTTCAATTCGTCACGGCGATCGGCTTCGATCTCGTAGTTTTGATAAACGTCGAAATGATTTTTATCGGCATCGGGTGCTGGCGGCAGAGTGACTTCTTTTAAAGCACCGAGGCCTTCTTGATAGTGGCTAGCGATTTTACGACGACGAGTCATGATCTCAGTGTAATGTTTCAGTTTTACATCGAGCACACCCGCTTGCAGGTTATCAAGGCGAGAGTTGAGTCCCCAAGTGACCATCACGCCGTCTTTATTGCGGCCATGATCGCGCAGGAGTTTAATTTGCTCAGCCATTTCGTCACTGTTGGTGACCAGCGCTCCGCCGTCGCCGAAACAGCCAAGAACTTTTGCGGGGTAAAAACTGAACATGCCGGCGGCACCGAAAGTTCCGGCGGGGCGGCCTTTGAATTTTGAGCCGAGGCCCTGAGCCGCATCTTCAATGATAGTGAGTTTGTGTTTTTGTGCGATTTCTTCAATGGCGTCCATGTTACACGTGCGGCCATTGATATGCACCGGCATCAGGAAGCGGGTTTTTGCAGTAACGGCTTTTGCCATCGCCGCCGGATCAACCATGTGATCAGGGCCACATTCGACGAGAACGGGTTTGCCGCCGGTGAAATGCACGCTGGCGGCTGAGGCGATATAGGTGTGCGAGGGGAGGATGACTTCGTCACCTTCACGAATGCCGGCGGCACGTAGGGCAATGATGAGGCCGTCGGTTCCGTTGGCAACGCCGAGTGCGTGTTTGACGTCTAAGAATTTTGCCAAATTCGTTTCGAACTCCGTGCACTCTTTTTGCAGAATGAAAGCACCACGTGTGAGAATGTCGTCCATTTTTGCGCGGACTTCGGCTTCTTGTTCTTTAATGAGAAAAGGGTAATTGAAAAAGGGAATCGAGCGGGTCGCAGCCATTGGCTTCTCCTTAAAATTCAGAGTGTGGAGATGTTTTGCCAACGGTATCGAAACGGCTTGGTTTTGTCTAGTATATCGGGGTAATTGGGGGATGATTTGGTGGTTGCAAACTCGTCTTGCCCGCGCAAACTTCGCGCGCGGTTGACCGGGGCGTAATCAGAAAACTCCAGCGCTTGAGGTAGGGGTACAGCAAAAATGCCGGCACTGTCCTAGAGGGGCGCCCATTAGTCCGACAGCAATATTGCCGTGACTTTTACGTCACATCTGTTCTCGCTTTTTGGTTGCGGGGCGTAAATTTCCGCCTAAAAGCCGAAGCGCTTCTTGGCGTCGTTGAGCAGGTCTTTGCCTTTTTGTTCGAGCTGCTTTTGCTGCCCTTTGGTGGCGCTGTCTTTGGCGCTATCAACTGAACTTTTTGCTTTGTTGGCTTCGTCTTCCTTCGACTTCAAAGCACCTTTCACTTGGTCTTGGATTTTATTGTATTGTGCCGTCAGTTTGGCTTTCTCGGGGGCGATTTGCTCATCGATGAGTTTTTGTACTTTGGCTTTCGCTTCCGCAATTTTTAGCTGCAGCTGCTTTTCAAAACCTTTTTGTAATTCTCGCGCCAGATTGGTGTCGACATTGAACTTCAAATCCGTCCAGCTGCCAGCCGCTTTGGCGTCTACAGTGACTTTCGGAACATCCGTGACGATGTTCTTAATCATTTCACCGAGCAGAGGTGGCTGCGCCGTAGCTTGATAGGCGATATTTTGAAAAGCACTATTTGAGTTAATACTCACGTTGTTGTCTTGCAGTTCAACTTTAAGTGTGGTCGCTCCATCTGCTTTGTCAAAACCCAAATGAACATCATTTGAATCCACAAGCATCTGGTGCGCCACTGGAAACTGCCCAACCGTCAGGCTGACACTTTCTTTGGCAACGTCGGTTACGTGATCGATAATGACTTCGCCGTCGACTTTGAAAATCTGCTGTTTCGGAAAATCACCCTTAAAGGTCGCCACGGTCGGCTTGCCGACGATGGGCTGATCGGTGGTGAGGTCGGTGATTTGACCTTCAAGGTCTCCGGAATATTCAGCGCCTGATGACTTTGAAGTGATTTTTGCAAGTTTGAGCCAAAACAGGGGATACGCATGGAGGCGACCGAAGGCGTAGGTTTTGCCTTTTGATCGTTCGTGCGCGACCGGAGTCGGCGGCGCGGCTTTGGCGTCGGCAGATTTTTTGGCTGGCATATACTGACGCGCCTTATTCATGTAAAACTCTGCTTGTTTAACACGGGCCAAGAGCTTCGGGCCGAAGAGCATTTTGCTAAGAGATTCGGTATCGATTTTCGGAATTTTTAAGCGGCCTTCGAGATCTTTGATATCTTGTTGAACGAGACCATCAACTTCTTTGTAAGCTCCTTGATACTTGTTCAAATCGCCATTGAGGGCGTCGCTTGTCGCTTTGACCTCTCCGAATTTACTATTGGCATCTTTGAGGATATCATTGAGCTGTTGGATTGACTGCTGCACTTCTTGGGGATTGTTAAAGCCGCTGGTCTTAACGGTCTTGATCCGGTCTTGCAACGCTTGGAAATCTTTTTGCTGCGGAAGCTTCGAGAGGCGATCGTTCCATTCTTTTTGTTTACCATCGAGTTCTTTTTGCAGGGCCTCGATGCGGGCTTTCGACTTCAGGCTTCCCTCGGCGATTTTAAGCTGATCGCCTGCGTCGCCGCCTTTTAAAAAACCGGCGACATCGCCGAGAATATTTTGTGAAAATTCTTTCTGGGCGTTATCGAGAGTTTGCTGCTTCAATTTATCGAATTGCGATTCTTGATTGGGCGGAGGAGGAGGGGGAGGGGGTAACACGCGGCCAGGGTGTTTGCGGGTCGAACCGACCATGATGTCGGTGATCGCGGCTTCGTTAATGGCGACTTTACCGCGTAAGAGAGCGTCCCAGAGCATTTTCCATTTGATGCTGCCGATTTGGATTTTATTCTTTGTCGGATCTTCGACACTGGTGACCTCAATATTGCCGATATCGAGAGAAGCGCTCCAGAAGCTGGTGTGCAAGTGGCCGACGTCGACCTCAGCGCCATTGGCATTGGTGCCGAAGTGTTCGATCGCATGCCGCAAATTGCTATCAAAAAAGAGGGCAAAATAAAGCCACACGAGGGCGATAAAGATCGTAAACGGGGCAACGGCGCCCCAACGGATAAGGCCTTTTTTCTTTGGTACGGGAGTGTTTGCCATGATGAGTGTCCTATCAGCCGAAAGTCTGTTGATATGAAGCGTACCATTTATAAAATCGCGTCGCGGTGATCAGTTTCCAGAATTTGCTGGTTTTGAAACGGGCGACGATATGCACACGGTATTTGCCGATGAGTATTTTCGCCCCGATGAACACAAAGGGCGCCAGGATGATGGCAAGAATGCCAGAGCCCATGACGACGCTGTTGTTAAAGCGTGTGAAGGGAGTGATCGGCATATTGTAGAGTTTGGTAAATAGCGGATTGAGGCTTTGGCTCTCGAGAACTTTTTGCCCGATGGTATCGGCGAGCGGGTCAAAGAGAAAGGCGATGAATTTAAAGGCAAAGGCCGCGACAGTTGCAGCGCCGATCTGGATACGAAAGAAAAACAAGCAGAGAATGACTAGCACGACTTGCAGGGAGAGTAAGGGTGAGAATCCGAGAATGAGGCCGACGGCAATTCCGGTCGCGATTTGATTAGTGCCGGTTTCAGAGTTGAGTAGAGCGAGAAAATTGAAAATCTGCTTTAAAATGAAAGTCATTTCATGCACCTCTTGCGAAAATGCTAATGCGGATTAGTCTTAGAAACACCATGAATTTATGAATGACAGAGTGCGAAAGCGCGATCGTCCGAGGAGCCAAGTTTGCGGCTTAGAATTTCAAACGCCGGTCGTGATTCGGAAGCAGTCTGGTCAGTGTAGGATGCGAATATTAAACTCATGTGCAAGTGAGTTCACGCGTGACCAATCATCTGCTTGGTCACGCCACCTATTTTACGGATGATCTTTAAAAAGTCCTGGAAATAAATCTGGATAATCGGCGATTTGTTCACGGTATTCGTGAATGAAATCAGAAATCACTGAGTTAATGACCTGCGAATAAGTGACCGCCTCATCTTTCATCTTTTCAACATGGTACTTGACCCGATCATCGACAATGCCGCGATTTATGAGCTGATCGATGACATGCGAGTCATTGTGAAACGTTAATACTCCCTCTTGATTGTAAGAGGTCTCAATTGTTTGTGGGGCCCAGTATCCCATGCCCTCAAAGAATAGCGCTAAGTCTTTCAACTCGATTGTCGTATTCAAATCTTTGAATTCGACACCTTGCATGAGCTGATGGATGATAAAGCGGGCTTTGAACTGATCCATGAGTTTAATAAAGGTCCGGTCAGAAGCCGAGCCAGCTGCCGAAACATAATACTCTGGAAATTCCTGCGGAATCTCTTCGTGCGCCTTGCGCGTCTCTTCTTCTTTAGAAATCCGGTCAGATAAAAACTTCTCATGGATTTTAGCCATGATTTCTTTAATGGTGAGATTGCCGAATTCAACCTCATTAACGATCGGCACAAGTTCACTTACACCGAGCAGACCCTTCCAGCTTGGATTGATGCCTTTTTCTAAGTTCATTAAAAACTGCACGAGGCCTTCATCGGTTGAAATTTTATTAGACACGTAGACCTTGTTAATCGCTCGGTCCATCACGGCATCACCCGTGGTGCGGTCTTCGTTATAAGAATCTAAGAATTCAGACGGCATTTTATTCGAAGTCAGAATCGCCGTACGCAAGGCGGTTTTTATCACCGTGTTACCGGCAAATACTTCACCTTCGTTTAAGATCGATAACAAAGCGGTGATGGTTTGCGGATTTGCTTTATCGACTTCATCCAATATGGCAAAAATGAATTTTTCACCGGCCAAACTTGTGGCAGTTTCAATTTCTTCTTTACCCTCGTTCAACTGCTTTTCAATTTTTGGAAAGCCCACCAAGACGCCTTCAGGCAAAAGCTTGTGAAACTGCAAGAGAAAGCGATCAAATTGCTTTGGCTTATCGGTTTTCATGCGAATCAAAACTTCTCGCAAAAACGTCGGATCGTGCTGCGCAAGTTGGTGGAGGGTGGATTGCACATACTTATCCACTTCGTCGGCGTTGAGCTTTTTGAGTTCGGCTTTTACAATGACTTCAGCCAACGCAGTTTTTGCACCACCGGGAGGGCCGAAGACATAGAGATGGCTTCCGGCTAAGAGACCCGTCAGGTGTGCCTCAATGGAGTAATCCAATTCAACAAAGCGCTGCTTCAATGCCTTCACTTCGTAAACCATCCAGTTGTAATAGGCTTCAGCTTTTTGTCTTTGCGTCATATTTCTGAGGCTACGGCGAAACGCCCGTTTTTCTTTTGTAGATCGGCTTGGCAATAGTTTCTGAGAGGTCAAGGCTTGGGCTTGGGCGACAGGAGGCTTCATTTCAAATTGCCGATCTAGGACTCCTATAAAATTGATCAAATCTTCTTTGATCGAAAGAAGCTCAGCCCGGGTTCGATCCTTAATTGTGCCTTTTGCTAGCAATCGGTCGATAGAATTGTCAATCGCAAATTTAGGTTGCGCGAGATCGACATTATTGTCCTTCATGACTGTATCGATTCGGGGTTGCAGCTGTGTCAGTTGCGCGAGATCAATGGTCCACTCGCTATAATTCGCAGATTTGAAGTCTAAAACCCACTGACCGTTTCTTTGCGACATAATAAATTGCGGGCGATTCTCGGCATCAACCAAGCGAATTTGATTATCATAGGGGCTGTAGAGGGCCTGAAATTGGACAATCGAAGATGGAGGCTTCGATTTGACCTGTACGCCGTGCGCCGTGATTTTGCCGTCGGTCACTTCAGTTAAAGGATAGGACTTCAATTCAACTTTTGAAGGGCCCACATAGAGTGCACTTTTCGCTAAAAGTGCGAGATCCTCTCGCTTGGGTGTTAAACGCATTTGCTCAAATGGCACTCCGTCCATTAATTGTTTGGCAATTAAACCGGCTTTAAAAATCTGCACCAGGCGGCGATCCGAACGGTTAGAAAATTGGTTTGCCGGAAAATATTCGGTTTTAACGACGCCGTAGCGCACATCTTTTCTGGATAAATTGGCTTTGTCGGTCACCAACTGGTCGATGGCGCGAGCGACTTGGACGATCTCAAACATCATTTCTACCGGGATTTTCACCTTGTCGACAAGGCTCTCAAGATCGCCCAACGGGAGAACGACTTTAATTTTTTGCGGATTTTTAACCATATCGTACATCGCCACTGTTTCAAGTGAGCTCATCTGCTGGTTCGGGATATGGATTTTAATCGCCATCCGATCTAGTAAAGCCTCTCCAGACGGACGATCAGAGAAGAATCCTTGGATGAATTCGCCAGTGGTTTTGTTTGAGGTAAAGACTCCCGAAGCTAAAAGGGACTCAACAACTTTCGATCCTAAGAAAGCTTTTCGTTCATTGAGAACTGATAAGAGTGCGTTGAGAACGGCTGGATTTGATTTTTCAGCTTCGTCAGCAATTAAATAGAGAAAGTTATTACCGACTAATGAAGTTGAAGTTTCGATTTCGTACTTTCCTTCTTTCATCATCGCTGAAAATTTTTGAAAGCCAGTGATTTTTCCTTCAGAAATCAGTTTATGAAACTGTAAAACGAAAATGCGTTTCTCAGATTCTGGAATGGAGTTGATGGCCGACTGAAACATTAAGCGGGATAAGTAAGTCTTCGCGCCTCCAGGTTCACCATTCATCCACACGAATTCTTTAGCGAGCATCGCTGTTGCCATCGCCTCAATGACTTGCTGTCGACCATGGACAGCCTGATTGATTTGTTTGAGGGCTTCGA
>JAYVXN010000536.1:0-2995 GCA_043785085.1 Bdellovibrionales bacterium
TCATCGGCAATATTTCTCGAGCACCGAAATACTATGCGGATTTAATCGTGGAGCACAGTTCAGATTTAACGGCCGCCGGCCTCTATAGCCATAAAGATCTTGAATCGGGTTATAAAAACCTGATTATCGAACTGCAGAATCAAGGGTATCTGCACGCCAAAATCCAGGCCGTGCGCACCGAATTCTTAAAGAAAGATAAATCCGCCGCCGTCATTTCGGTTTCATTGGATGAAGGTCCGCTGACGCAAATCAAACAGATCGGCTTTGAGGGCAACATTTCGTTTACAAAAGCGCAACTCTCTGACGTGGTCAAAATGAAAAGCAATTCGCCCTTAAGTCTCACTGAACTCCAAGAAAGCATTCAGCGCCTCAAAGATTTTTATCATAATCAAGGCTACCTTGAAATGCGCCTGCTCAATGAAGAGGATGGACTCATCACCTACAATGAGGCCAATACTCAGGCCAGCATTGAGTTTCAGATTCAAGAAGGCCCAAAAATAATCGTAGCCTCCATCAATCTCGTTGGTAATTCATTTACAAAAGACTATGTGATCTTAAGAGAGATTACGATTCATCCCGGCGATGTGCTGACTACAGATAAAATTGAATCATCGATTTCGAATTTGCAAAAAGTCGGTTTGTTTTCAAGTGTCCAGATTAAGAGCGAAGATGAAAACTCCAGTATCGCCAATCGCCAAATCAATGTGATCGTGGCCGAACGTGATCCCGGACTGTTTTCAAGTGGACTCGGATTGACGAATGAATATCAATTCACCACGCGCGGCTATTTCGGAGTTTCCTATCGCAATCTCGGCGGCACCGCGCGCGCCCTCAGCGGACGAGTCGATTTAAAATACTCGCTGGATCCAGATATCAGCTACCTTGAAAATAAAATCACCATCGGTTACTTAGAGCCTTATCTATTTGAGTCCCTCACCCGAGGCCGCTTAAGTTTGGTGCGCGAACAAAAATATGATCCCACGACCGGTTCGGATGCACAAATCCTGGAAAATAACGCACTGACCGTGCAAACCGAGCGCGATCTCTCTCGACATTTACGCCTGACCTATACGGTTTGGAATTTTAACAACGAAAGAACTTTTCGCCGCTACACCAATACCACGGTAGAAACGTTAAACGTCGGAAAAACCGGACCGCTCTTAACTTGGGACTATCGTGATAATATCTTTAATCCCACTCGTGGCTCCTACTCGTTCATTAGTCTGAATTACTCAGATCCGAATCTGGGAAGCTCAGATGACCGAAGTAATAACGTTCATTTCGCGAAGACCGAGGTGAGCACCAGTCATTACACCAAAGTCGGTGGCTCCTCACGCGTGATCTGGAGCAACCAGCTGGCCGGCGGCTATTTGACCAATCTCACCTCGTGGCCTGGCTCGGGCGGCAGCTGGCCGGGCTCAGGAGTTCCGGCCATCGAGGCATTTTTCATGGGAGGACAAAGCACCATTCGTGGTTTTGAACCAACGTCTCTTGAGCGAATTCCGAATACCTATCAGCTCGGAGTTCGAGATTATAAGTTGTTTCACGTGCAGTATGATAGCTGGAAATTTTTGATTAAATCCGAAATGAAATTTCTACTTTGGGGAAGTGCGGGCATCGCGCTTTTTTACGACGGTGGTGCGGTTTTTATCAACGGTCACCAATTCGATCCTTCACAACGAACTCAGCAACGGCCCGTTCTGTTGGAAGATGCTTACCGCCACTCCGCCGGAATTGGCTTTCGCTATGACTTACCCATTGGTCCGGTCTCAATTGATTTAGCGTTTAAATTAAATCCCAGAACCTGGTACGAAGGCGCGGTCGCCTATCCCGAATCAAAATACACTCTGACCTTTTCAATCGGCACCTTTTAGTCTGGCCAGCAGGTCGTTTGGGCGACCTAAAAACATCTCGAAAGTGTACGGAAAAACTCCAGCAAAACGTGCAATTGCCATCAACACCGTCATCAAGACTCCGGCCAAGATACCCGCCGAGAAAGAAACGGCATAAGGCGCGTGATCTTCGTCAGCTCGAGCTGCGCTCATGTTAAAATCGGTTGCTTCCATAGTCCCATCCCCTTGTTACCTTAATTGTAAGCACCCCGAGGCTCTTGAGGTTTTCAGAAATATGAGAAGGATGTGAGGTTTTAGACACCAGCGTACTTCGAAAAGACCAAACTCATTTCAGGCGGAGCGGAGCGTATCACATTACGACACACAGGAGATGCGTGTCTCAAAGTGAGGTTCTCGGTTGTGTGCGTTTCGAGATCTATTTGAAGAATCAGGGCAATTCTCTGATTAATACAATACGAGGCTAAGGTCTCAGTCGCATTCGTCCGAAAATTCTATTGAAATGAAAAATTCGCAACAAGCGCAAGCCAGCTTTTTTGAATATTCTTCCGAGCTCTTTCTCATCATCGACTGGGACGGGCAAATACGTGACTTAAACGGCAACTGGGAAAAAATCGTTGAATTCCAACGAAAAGACATTCTTCTCAAATATATATACGAGTTCGTCCATGAGTCGCAACACGCAGCCTTTCGGGGCTACCTGGCGCGTCTGAAAGAAACCAACCAACCCGCGACTTGGGAAATCCGCTTTCAGAAAAGAAATGGCGTCTATATTTGGCTGCATTGGAAATTTAATTTTGACGAAAAAAACCGTACCATTTGCGTCGTAGCCCGCCCGTCGCGCCGGTCCGATGAAGAATACGAAGTTTTGAGCATTGAAAAAGAAGTTGAAACCAGGTTTCGCGACGTTCTTGATGAAAGCCACATCGGCATAGCACTGGGCGATTTCAACGGCAAAATTCTTGATGTCAATCCGTTCTTCTGTAAACTCCTCGGCTATACCCGAGAGCAAATTCTCGGAAAAATTCTCAGCGAAGTCAGCGCTCCAGAAGATTACGCCCAAGAATTTAAAACGCTCAAGGCCCTCGAGCTCGGTGCCATTCAAAGTTACACGACCGAACGTCGCTACTTACGCAAAGACAGCA
>JAYVXN010000537.1:0-2992 GCA_043785085.1 Bdellovibrionales bacterium
CTTCGACAAATAACGCGATCTTCTTACCATCAAGTTCTTGCATAGAACCTCCTCAGTGGGGCAAGCCTAGAGGAGAAGTTGAAAAATATCTTTGCGAATTTGTGTTCGACAATACAAGAAAGCAAGACAACTGTGAAAAACTGACGCGAAATCTGGTCGCTGTCAACGGCCCGCGGTTTCAGGACCAGTTTCAGCGCCGGGAAACATGGCTCAATTTAATCGAGTTAACCCTACCTCCAGCGCTGGTGGTAGGGGTGCAGCAAAAACCCAGTCGGACGATCAAAGCGGAGTTCAAATATTTGGTCATTGCGGCGCGAGCACGATGCCATCATTGCGCTCGACCAATTGCTCGCGTTAACGCTCGACCAATTGCTCGCGTTAACGCTCGACGAAATCAAGATCTTTACCGTAGGTTTCATTCAACCGGTAAAGTCCAATGAAGGCCAAGGCGAAACAAACGCCGCCAACTATCAGGGCGCTATTGATAATTGTAAAATGGCTTTTGAGGCTGGAGAAACTCAAGGCCACAACCAGCGCTGAGCCACGGACAAAATTCGGAACGGTGGTTGCGACAGTTGAGCGAATATTGGTACCGAACTGTTCGGCAGCAATTGTGACAAATACGGCCCAGTAACCAGCGCAAATTCCTAGTAAAAAGCAAATCACATAAAAGGACGTCGGTGAAAAGCCGACTGAGCGCGTGTATATGACCGTCAAAACCAGCGCGGTGATTAAGAAAGCCGCCAGAGCTTTTTTCCGGCTTTCCAAAAACTGACTGAGAAGACCACTGGCTAAATCGCCAAGTGCCAGGCCAACGGACCCATATAAAAGCGCATCCGCAGCCGAAATCGGCCCGGTCAGGCCAAGGCCCGAGGTCAGTTCAGGTGAAAAAGTCATCAAGATGCCGGTGATAAACCATATCGGAATACCAATGAGCACGCAGCACACATAACGCTCCAGTCGCGCCCCTTGAAACAAAAGTTTCATATCGCCACGACGAACTTTTTCAGTCTTCATTGCCGCAAACATTCCTGACTCAAACATTTTCATCCGTGAGATGAGAAGGCCAAAGCCAAGGCAGCCGCCGACGAGGTAGGCCACTTTCCAATCCATGTATTTACCAACGAGCGCCGCACCCACGGAGCCACACAGGCCAAGCGTGGCAACGAGAGTGGTGCCATAACCGCGCGATTCTTTGCTCATCACCTCAGAGACCAGGGTGATGGCCGCGCCCAATTCTCCAGCCAAGCCAAACCCAGCAAGAAAACGAAAGACCGCATACATCGGCACTGTGGTCACAAAAGCGTTACCGAGATTGGCTAGTGAGTACATTAAAATAGAACCATAAAGAACCGACAGGCGGCCCTTTTTGTCTCCTAGAATTCCCCAAAGAACTCCGCCAAGGAGCATGCCGAGCATTTGCAGGTCAAAAAGAAAAACTCCGACATTCAAAAGCTCAGCACTGGTCGTGAGACCCAGAGCTTTCAATGAGGGTGTTCGCACCACTCCAAAAAGAGTGAGGTCAAACATATCAACAAAGTAGCCGAGCCCAGCAATCAAGACAGTTAAATTTAATGCCTTTCTCACGATATCTCTCCAATAAAGTATAGTAGTTTACCGAACGTATTGTGAAAAGAACATCCACATTTTTTCGCCAGCACTCGGACCTTTTGGGTCAGCATAGGCGCCAGGACGTGCCGAACCGCTCCAGCCGTGTTGCATGTCATTGATCATGATTTTTTCAATCATGGGGTGAGCTGTCGCGCCACTGCCCGAACCATAGATTGATTGGGTGTAAGCATAACCGCCGGATTTTTGCTCCTGGGTTTCAGCAATCGGCGTGTTTGTTTGCGAGCCGTTGAGTTGCCCGTCATCGAGCAAATCATTCATCACAGTGAAGGTATCCACGATCGACTGAGCATTGATCGGGTTGACGAACTGATCTTTTTCGCCCTGTAAAACAACGACGGCCAAAGGCTTAGCCTGGGCGCCAGCGCACTGAGCGGCGGCCGTTCCCATTTCTGTCGGCGTGCGCGTCGGTCCTGATTGCAAAATCGCGTGGGCTTCATTTTCTGAATTTGCGGCGAAAAAGCTAGCGCCGCTTTGCACGCCGACACCTGAGAAGATATCAGAGTAACAAGCGCCGAGATTGGCGGCCATCGCGCCACCTGCTGAAAGGCCTGCAGCGTAAACATGTTTTTTGTCGACAGCGATTTTGCTGCTGACGTCGCCCACCATGCCGGCCAGGATCGAGAGTTCGCCGGTGCCGCGCTTAAGGTTTTCATCTTTGAACCAGTTCCAACACTTCCAAACGTTGTCTTGGTACGTTTGTTCGGGATAAATGACCGCAAATCCCTGTTTTTCCGCGAGGTCATTCATGCCCGTGTCAGCTGCGAACTGGTCCGCTTGCTGAAAGCAGCCGTGGAGCACAACGAATACGGGCAGGGCTGTTTTGCCATCGTAGTGAGCGGGAACATAAAGAAAATAATTCCGGGTACCGGCAGCGTTTTGAAAGGTGTTTTTGCTCATTTGGCCTAAGGCGATCGGACCTTGGGGCAAGGCCGTTTCATCGGGCGGCTGAGTGGTATCGCCAGGCAACGGGCTGGCGTCAACGCTGCAGTCTTGCAGGACAGGAATGCACAAGGCATGAGCCTGGCTAGTGAATAGGACAGTGGTCAAACTCAGGCCTAATAAAAATACCATGAATGTTTTCAATGAAATCCCCCCCTCAGTTGTTAGCCAGAAAATCCTTACGGTATCCTGACTTGAAAATTACAGTATCGATCAGATAGTGAAGGGGAGGAGGGGGGTCAAGGGGAATGATTGTGCGCAGTGCATACGCAATCGTTTTGCTATATGCGTTAGAGCGAAAACACTAGAGTATTCACTCTAATAGCCGATTTTCCATGACAAACCAAAGGTTTTTCTTAGCTTTTTTGCCCGTGTTTTTGCCCGTGTTTTTGCAACAGATTTTCAATGAATTTTGGCACTT
>JAYVXN010000538.1:0-9709 GCA_043785085.1 Bdellovibrionales bacterium
GAGATTCATATTACCCAATGACGGAAGACCTTTGACGATTCCGAGAAAGGTACCAAGAATACCGCAAATAACAAAAAGCCCCGGAAGAACATTCAAAATGTCGTTAGTGCCAGAAACCGGAATCAGGCCGAAAATTCGATTATAGATGGGATTGTTCATGAACGTGTTCTTCGTGATATTCAGCAGTTTGGGCTGTTGGTCCGAGTAGCGAAGAAATTTAATTTGATTCAACATATCGTGAACAATCCAAGCAGCACCTTGCTTAATCATGAAAACCCGGTCTTGGATATGCATACGCGTATCGCCGCGGCGGCGTTTAAGTTTTTCACGAATCTCAAAAGATTCATAAAATGTGCGCTCGAGAAGTTTTCTCGCCATCAAATAAAATGAGACTTTATCAGAGCCCTCATCGGTTTCGATAAAACGCGCGACGCGCTTTTCGAATTCTTCGGCGAACCACTCCTGGCGGCGCAAAGTAAAGTAAACCAGCCATCGAAGTACGAGTCCGCCCAAGAAGGCACAGATCATACCTGTGATAATCAAGTCCGCCGCGCCGGCTAACCAATTGTCAATAAAACTGGTCATGTTAAAGGTTGGCATGAAATCTCTCCTTAGTTTTCCAAATTAAACTTAATAATCACACGTTGGGTCTTTGAGCAGTCGAACTGGGCACAAAAGTTTTTTTTGTTCACGCTGCCTGCAACTTCACGTTTTGTTTTAATGTCAGCTAAAAAGCTTCGCCCAGTGACTTTCACCAGTGGCAAAAGCTCTTTTTGATGCTCAAAGGTCATTCGTTTCGTGTCAAAAATGTGTTTGAAAATGCTGCGAGCTCGCGCGTAGCTCAAATCTAGGTTGAAATCGACGGCTTTGCGGTCATCTGGGCTCAGCGTTTCGGGATTGACGTATTTGCCCTTGTAAGTCGGAGAAGCAAATCCAACGATTTCAACGGATTTGATTTTGCTCGCGATCTTCTTATTTTCAAAAAGACTCTTTGAGTAGGCTGGAACAGCTTTTTCTAATACGCTTCGCATTTCTGGCTTCAGGTCGGCTTTGCCTGTATCAAAATACTGATCACCGAAGTCAAGGGTGACGTCGCCAGTAGATTCATCGACACTGGCTTTGACGCCGGCTTTTCCAAATGACCGTTTGATTTCTTTAGCTAGCTCGCGGGTTGCATTGGCCGCGGCCTGTGCTTTGGCTAACTGACCCTGAAGAGTTTTAGCTTCTGCTGACTTATGTTCAAGTTCACCCTTAGCTCCGGAGAGCTCGCTATTGACGGACTCCAATTTCCCTTTGGTGCCGTTCAATTCACTAGCGACCTCGCTGAGTTTGCTTTTAGTCTCAGCCAATTGCTCGTTCATAACCTGATTTGAGCTCTTCAGATCCGACATTTTTTGTTCTTCTTCATTACGAATCTTCGCTGACTCGGTCTGGAACATTTTCTTGGTGATCATTTGATTCTCGTAAGCTTTTTGCAGATCTTTCATTTTCTTATTCAGCTCACCGTTGATTTCTTTGATCTTGCGCTCACCTCTAGCAATCGTTCTTTGCTTTTCTTCAATTGAGGTTTCAAGCTTTGAGATCTTGGCCTGCTTTTCTACAATTACGTCGTCTTTTTTTACGATAATGGTATCGCGGCGTTTGATGCGCGACTGGGCGACCATGTTGGCATTGACGATGTTGCGAACTAGCTGTTGGTACTTATTTAGCGCCTGTTCTTTTTGGGCGTTCTCATCCGCTTGTTTTTCTAAAGCTTCTTTTTCATCTTTAGCTTGATCCTGCAGGAGCGAGAGTTTGCTCATCAAGTCTTTGTAGACTTTTTGATCGTCAGGTGTGGCTTCACTATCTAAATAATCTTGTTTGAGCGTGTTGTAGACTTTGAGCTGTTGTTTAAGCTCATCGACTTGTTGGTTCAACTTTTGCGTCTCAAGCGCCTGCTGCATGTTGCTGGCACCGGTTTTCAGTGACGACGTGACATATAAAAGGAGAAAGATCGTGGCAAGACCCATAAACAAATCGCTATAAGCCGTCCATTGGACGCCGCTTTCACTCTCTGCTTTATGTTTTTCGTAATTGAAACTCATATTCTCTTCCAAAGTGATTTGCGTGTTTACGTAAATACTTCCGTAGAGTCTCTTCGGCCGAGTGCTTGAAATTACTGAGAGAAATGCGCTTCATTTTGCGCCAATCTTGTAAATTTCTTGTGAGTTTCCATGAACTTAGGACGCGACTTTAGTCAGGGTCGGTGGCTTTTCCTAGACCCTTCATCGCCCTTCGTCCCGAAATTAGACTCTCAAAATTAAACGAAGATTTTTTAATCAGTTTTCTTAAATTCGACAATGGCAATTGGTCATCATTCCTTTAAATCGACTTGATTGAGTACAGGCCTTGCAGAAGTAAAAGTCAAATTAGGGGGCACGATGAAATTGCAAATTCTGGTAGTTTATCTAGTTGGCTTTGTAACGATCTCAAGTTTTCAAAACTGTGGAAAGGTGGACTTTCAAAGCACAGACTCTGGTCACTTCCTAGCGAAGTACGATACTACGGGTCAAACAACCACGACAAACACAGGCACGGTGTTGCCAACTGATCCGACAACTCCGCCTCCGGCAACGGTGCCTGGGACAGTCACTCCGATACCTAATCCACCAGTGCCCGGTTCAACAACCCCGTCTAGCACGCCAGTCGTGATCACGCCACCACCAGGCACGACCACACCGCCGACGGGTTCGGTGCCGGTTGCTGACGCTGATCCGACAGTTCCCGGTGCTAAAAAATGCGTTAATAAAAGTGATGACGATGACAACGACCAAGATTCTAAAATGGGCACGGTTAAAGGCGGTGACCATGATGACTCAGATGATGAAGACGGAAAATGTGGTAGTGAAGGAAAAGATGATGACGATAAAGACGTTGATAATGATAAAAATATGACTGGCTTAAATTATATTTGTATCCTCGACGGCCCTGGCAAAGCGGTGCACCTTGGTTACACAGATTCTAGCCTGGTGACAGATTCAACTGCAGTTGACAGTGTCTGTATGTCGAAATTGGCGTGTACCACACTTGTCAGTACAAAATTTAAAGTCCAAGAAGCTGCATTCCGAGGCTTTTGCAAAAATGCAAATCACGCTATTCAGCTCACTGATTCACAGGTTTCGACAATCCTCGCAGCTCCATGACCAGAAATTATTAATTAGTCTTAAAAACGCGGCTCTCTGAGGCGCGTTTTTTTTTGCTAAAAATCCGACCCTCTTGCGAAACTTAACACGCCCTAACTGAACCCTGACTATCTTTAAATTCCTTCGGTCGCCCCTAAGATATCGGCAGCCCGCCAATTTGGTAAATCATCAATCAGTTCAAATAGAAGTGCATCGAACTTTTCTTGAGCGATTTGCCGGCGTGCCGGATTTTGCGCCGAGACTCCGTCAGCGAGTTCGCGCCAATCAGGTGAAAGAGTTAAGCGGCTCCGGAGTGCTAAGGTAAACAGATCGACCCAGGTGGGCTGATTGAAGGTGAAATTCAAGGCCATGGCCTCACCGTCGGCTTCAGTACTATGCCAATAACCTCTGGGAACAAAGAGCATCGAGCCTGGTCGCAAAATATACTCTTGTTGACCTTTACTCAGAGAAGTCGGTATCTCAGCCTGTACGTAAGAAGCGAGCTCTAGATCAAGCGGCTGGCCAATCGTGTGTCGTTGCGTGGGATTGACCACACTGGTATTCGGGGTCAGCCACCATTTTTTGGTGCCCTGCAATTGCAGGACAAAATTAATATTCTGATCAAAGTGGGCGGCCGTGCCCTTGCCATCAGGTGTGGCGTAGACCATGCAACGTCCATATGTTGAGGCTGGCAGTCCCAATTCCGAACGAAGCGTCTCAATCATCGTTTTCAATTCTGGCGAAAGGTTTTGTACATTATTAAAAAGCAAGGCCATGCCGTTGGCAAAAAGTTTGCGGGCATCTTTTGGAGAGGCATCGATTGAAATCGATTCATCTGATACATCCGGCAAATGCACTTGAACATTTTCTGGCCATGAATTGAGAAGCGAATCCAAAGACTGCAAAAAAGGCATTTGCAGGGCAAGATTTAAACCATGAACGCAAAAAGGATCTTTCGGCCAGTTGCTGGCCAAGAACTTCTCAACTGAATAAGGTGCAATGAGATTTTTTAAGACTTTCATCTTTGTGCCGAAATGAGAGCCGCATCGGCTTGTTGCGCGCGCAGTGAGGCTGGACGCGAGGTGATTCGCTCAATATAGCTTTGTACCGTCGAAGTCGCTTTGACCAAACCGAACAGAGTGGTCCATTTCAGTGCCGTGCCCCAAAGCACATCGGCCGCCGTAAATTTTTCTCCGAGAATATAAGGTCCACGCTCGATCTGATCGAAGAGTGTTTTAATCATAGTGTCGTAGTCACCATAGGGAGATGTTGAGGCTGCGACCGGTTCGGCTTTGCGGGAGCGATCGACCACGGCGGGTTCAAAGCAAGAACCATAAAAAGCCATCCAGCGTAGATAGGGGCCACGCAAGGGATCATCGAGTTTGGGTGCGAGTCCGGCATCCGCATAAAGATCTGCCAGATAAATATAGATAGCGACTTGCTCAGAGATCAGCGCTCCGTTGTGAGTGATCGCCGGAACTTTTCCCATCGGGTTGATGGCGAGATAAGCTGGCTTGCGCTGTTCGCCCGCCTTCAAACTGAGAAGGTGAATTTCATAATCGGCACCGAGTTCTTCAAGGAGGACTCGGGTGCCGGCTGAGCGAGACTGTAAAGAGTGATAAAAATGAATGTGTCGGGATGTGTTCATGAGGACCTCCGGAGCTGAAAATATAGCGGTTTGCTCTCGTGGCGACAATCGATAATTCTTGCGGTCGGTAATGGGCTTTTGAATTTGCCCGACAAGTACGATCTGCAATAATGGTTCGAACGTTTCGTGGCCCGCTAGCATTCAAGCGGCTGTACTTGCGCAGGCGCCTGCGAGTGTTGCGTGGTGGTATGGGCGACCAGCGCTGCGAAGCGTACACAGCGAGTGTGCGGGCCGTGTGATTGAATTCCGAAATTCAAATTAAGTTTTGGGCGCCCCCTACGTTGTGGTGACAGTGGGCCAGAGTCTTGAGTTCCGTGATGGTGAGGAATTTAGGAGCCCGACGGGGTCCGTTGAGCAGGGCGCGCATACAATGAGGTTTTACGGGAACTCGGGAGCGTCTGCTACTTCCGTCGCAAATACCGTGTGGGGTCACGGTTATCAACTCCAAGGTCACTGGCCGCTTCGTCTGGCGACCAATGGAGCGAACAACAGACGAAAGGTGGATTCTTTGGTAATATTTTCTACAATGAAAGACTCGAGACTCTCCGCTGACGCCATTTTTCTGAATCACGCCTTGTCTTTAGCGAAGGTCCGAGCAAATTCTCGAAAGTTCTTGGAGTATTCTAAAGCTCATATATTTAACCTGGCGATTGAAAGTCGGGCAAGTGCATATAAGCTGGATAAAATAAAGCAACATCAGGGACATAGAATGGTGTGCTGGCATCAAGGACTGCTCATCGATTTTGCCTGATCGCAGATCTTCAAATCTCATTTGTGAAATGTGACTCCTTATGTCCACCAGTGTCCATTGAGGGATCGGCTGAGGCGGTGTAAAAACAACCCAACCAGGCGAATTAAGGTTTATGCCAATTGGTGGCAAATTCTCAATCGCCAATAACAGAAGGAAATATCTATGTTTCGTTTCGCAACTTTGACTGTACTCATGGGTTTTTTAGTGTTTGGAGCAACCGCCTCACACGCAAATAATGATGTCAACATTGGCAATGTTGAGCTGAATGCTCGCGGAGGCTTTGATTGTCCTCAATATCCGGGATGCCAACCTATAGTTTCCTATATGTGTGTTCCGGACCACGGAAATAGAAGCTCCATGTACCGCGATCTGATTCGTTCCGTCATTTCATGCGACGGCAGAGTAAGTACGACGTTTCTTGGAAGCTACGATGACTCCCATGGGATTCAAGACTGCAATGAGGCACTCGGCCAAGTTCGGTAATCTAAGACATTCTGGACCTGGCCCAACCACGATGGTTGGTTGCGCTCATTTCGGTTTATTTAATTGAAAACAGATAGTGGCTGGCGCGAAACTCGCTTTCGAGATATTTTCATAAAGTTTTATTATTACCTGAAGACGTGACGACGGCTAGCCATGGGCGCTAACCGGAGGAAGAACACCGAGTTCAGATAAAAAGTTATGGAGAAGATCCGAAATTGGAGTTTCATGCCAGCCACTAGTTATTCAAAATTCGGGGTGATTCCATTCCGCCAAAAGTTGAATTCCGACTCGTCGATCATTGGTCCCATAGCACTTGATTCTCGTCCCGCTGTACCGCGCTCACGAATCTCCAAGCCTCCTAAAAAATCAACGCGCAGCCAATAGTTTTCGCCAAAGGTGACGGTTCTAAATCCATCGAATATATTATTTGGATTAAAGTCTGTGCGACTATTAATATCCTTAAGCCTAGATAAATCAAAATCCAAAGACTCGCGCTGAACAAGACATCGATCACCCGAACCATTGCAAGTTCGTCTGAGTCTCATTTGTAGCACATGCCATCTGCCATCACTTTTTGGAATGGCAAGCGAAAAAGTTTGAAGATGTCTTTCGCTATGTTCGCAAATCCTTGCCTTCTGCATAGAGTTAGGAAATTTGACCAGAGTTATGGGCCGGCATTCCTCTGAAGCACCATTAAAAAATACCGGCAGCGGAACCGATTCTGAACTTGCAAATAGGTTGCCGCTTTCTTCATACAAGCCCATGAGAGACTCTGGTTCCATTAGTTTAAGACGGGTCGTTTGATCAAGGTGAAAGGGCTCGCCTTCTGACCATTGGCCCATCGATAGCCATCGCTGTCTAATCGCTCGTCTGGGTATATAAACTTCTATGCCGGAATTATACGTTCCACACCTGCTTACGTTCGATCCATCGCTTCGATGACCATTGCCCGCCGGAATCACGCTTCGAATCCCATGCCCTTTTAAAAGACCTGGTCGATCACATCGGTAGTGAATTGCATTCACTTTAGACCCATTAGATTCCGTTCCTAAATATTCAACCCCACCGGGAACACTTCTTTCAGAAACTCGCCAAATTCTTTTTCCACCCATCATAATTTGAAGTGCCATATATTCTATAATATTACTTGGAAGTAATACCAACTGCCTGCCAGCAACATCAACGGCGATAACCATGCCAATAAAATTATTAACACGGCTAAAATCAGTAACGGCTCCCCCAGAGAATCCAGGGATAGCAGAACCAGAACCGAGAAGCATTATCAGTCTTCCCGTTTCGTCACGACCAGGTAGTCCCCGCTCATTGCTAACGCCAATTGAACCTTGGAATTCAACTCGACTTACGTTTCCGGTGCGATGATCGAAGCCTTCTAGGGCATATTTATTATTCGGAAGGCCCAGTTGAGCAAGGATGTCATAGACAATGGGCAATGGTTCGCTTTCATTGTAGTTTTCTACGCAACCAATATTATTAAAAATAATAATTTTGACCCCTTGCTCTTGCAAAGAAAGGATAGCAACATCCTTTGAACTATCAATCGCTTCTAATGTTAAGCTAAATTCCTTGCCTTGTATAGCAAGGCAGTTTGCAACTGGGCCTGTCGAGGACAGGCGCTGGGCGCAGCTTGAATTTTCAATGACGTGTGCGGCGGTAACAAATAAAAATTTATGATCTCTCGTCATTTTACAAAGTCGAGTCAAAGATCCGAGTGGAGCCCGAGTTTGAAAGTCGACTGCCACATCAGAGTTGTAGCGTATCGGCCCGGTAGGAATCTCCGCTCTTAGTTGAATCGAAATAAAGAGCAAGATAATGTTAGTCAGTATTGTTTTCATGAATTTCCAAATCTATTTCCAAAACAACGCTATTGTCGCGCTGAAATTTCCACGGACATACGTGCAACATTTTTTCAATTTTTTGACGGAGTCGACTTATTAATTTATAGAGACGAGGATCATGTAAATAAGGGCGATATGGGGTGCCCTCAATTTGTCGATGAATTTGCGCTTTTGAGACAACCCTGCCAGCACGCCCCGCCAAAATCTTGATTAGTTTTAATGATGTTGGATGCCCATCCAATTCGAGCGAATATGAGCCATCCACTGCGCTTAATATAGTCGACTTCAAAATGAGTTTTTTTACTTTATAGGATTTCGTTGCAAGGCATTTGGCGCTGTCACCAACTATAAATTTAGCCAGACGTTGAGCCCAAGCATTGGTCGGGATTTGAAGGTCTTTCCAGCTCGGAATTAAAGGCGTGGAAATTCGATTTTCACTCAGCAACAAATCTAATGTTTTTCGGTACAAATTCGCGGCCCTTACTCGATCTATTTTTACCAGCAATAAAATTGAGGCAAACCCTAATTCAGACTCAGCCAAGGTATTCAGTTTCAAACGGGGCTCGGGCCAACTAAAAAAACCTGATTCGCTAAGAAGCAGTCGACAGCATTGAAATTTTCTGAGTCGCCCACCAGAGCTTTTTTTTTCATGGATTAGAATTTCATTCCACAGCCAAGTGTTCTGAATTGACTGGGCCTTCTCACTTTGCGGAGCTAAGCTTTGCCACTCGGCTAGGATCAATATAATATTTTCTAAATCGACAGGAGATATTGGCACGTCTGAACCAAAGCCGTGCACCACCCAATGCCGCAAGCGAAAGTCCTGAGTTTCAAGTGCCGCAATGTAAACTTCTATTTTAGTGCGATATTCTCTCGGGATTAATTCGACCGTTTGCTTAATATGGTCCACCTGACCGATGTCCCACAGACACCAAGCTTCATTGAGGGTGGCCAGGCTGCGACGATACGAGGACACATTTCGCAAATTACTTCGAATAGATTGAAATATTTCGATTGCAGCAAATATGTTCCCATTTTCAGAAAGCGTGACTGCCTCGCCGAATGCGGCATCCATCTCGAGGTGTAGATTGTCATTATTAATTGCGATGGTTTTCGCTTTTTTTGCTAATTCCAGTGACAGAGGCCAATTGTGCTGGCTTCTCTCTAGCGCTGCCAGCGCAAGAAAAAAAACGATCTGGGCCTCATCCTGTGGCTTGCCACAACTTTTAAGTTGTTTCTCAATTCTATTTAATAGCGTTCGCGCTTGTTCATAGGCACCAGTGAAAACAAGGCTTCTTGCCAAAGCAGCCTGCCAGCGCATTGAAAGATCATCGTAGGCCTGAGAGTCCGAAGACAGGGCTCCCGCAATCTGAAGCAGATCATGCCACCGTCCCATCGATTCAAATTTTGCGTGGACATCCGACCAATCTTTAGACACAGCTTGATGCAAGTTAGGCGCGAGCTCAGTGGGAATTCGTTTTAACATCTTTTGACGAGAGGCGTTTGGCATGCATTTAAGCATTAGCAATTAGGATACCATTTGCCATCGAGAACTCGAATATCAGCTGCTCCCGGCCAGGGGCCGGTCGCAGCTGTACAAACGATTGATTCAATTAGTCAATTGGGCCAGTTGAGGATTTGGATTGATTTTCTAGTAGCAAATTCGGATTTGACTACAGATTCGCCATTTAGGCGGCAATTGTCACCTCATTAATAAACATAAGTTATATGTATGACTCTGGCGACCTTTAAATGTAGGCTTGAGCTTCTACAGTCGTTGCTATCCAGCGGCTTGGATCGATAAGAAAAC
>JAYVXN010000539.1:0-2970 GCA_043785085.1 Bdellovibrionales bacterium
CTGCCTGCGGCAACGATATGCGCTCTCTACAAAAGCCGGTGGCAGGTGGAGTTGTTTTTCAAATGGATCAAGCAGCACCTGCGGATCAAACGCTTCTACGGCACTTCAGAAAACGCCGTGAAAACCCAAATCTGGATCGCGATCTCGGTCTACGTTCTCGTCGCAATCGTTAAAAAGCGACTCAACCTGGACGCCTCGCTCTACACATTGCTCCAGATTCTCGCAGTCATCTGTTCGATAAAATCCCGATAAATCAATCCCTTGCCGCAACCGATTCCAAATACAATGCTACTGAAGTAAATAACCACTTAATTTTGTTTGACTTTTAGCCGGATAGTTGTGATTTACCATGCTCAATAATTTCAGCGAGTTTGAGAAAACGCGTTTTTTTTTGCAGCAGAAAGCCTGTTGACTCTGGATATTTTTTAAAGCAGTATCTTGTTACTGCCCCGGAGTGCTTGCCCAACGGGGTACCACTAGTCAAAAAGTTGGTCTAGAGACGAAAGTCTCACATAAAGTGGTTTAAAAGGTCTCGTGGCCCTCGATTAAGGGGCAAGCGGTCGTAAAAGCGAGCTGGTCCTCTCGCTGGCGTGGCCCGTCAAACCAAGATTTTTGTCTTGGCTGGCGGGCGTGCGCGTGTCGCACGGTTCGCCAGTTACCTTCATGAGGGACTGGTCCATGATCGAAGATGTCGAAAAAAATACTGAATTACTGACTCGGCGCAGCATCATCGCACGCTTTCGAATCTCCCGTGGCACGCTTTGGCGGATCACATCAGCAAAATTTTTGACCGCGCGCATCGGTTCCGGACGCTTGGCCCGTTTTGCGCATTCCGATGTCGCCACAGCCATTGACGAATTTTCCCGTCGGCAGCGGGGGCGTTGATGGCGATGCCCAACGAAATGCCCCCCGCCCCCACGCCGCAGTTCTCACTCGAGGCACGCGAGCTAGCCGCCAAAAAGCCCGATTTTCCTTCGTTGGACGTCGATGCGGCAATAGCGTGCCGCGCCAGCCGCAAAAATGGAATTAATTTGGGCAAAATCTTGCTGACGGTCAATCGCCTGTACGGGAAGAATTTTTCAAAAAGCACTTTATCGCAGGCGGTTTCTCGCCTTCTGAGGCCTTTTGGCCGGGAGGAGGTGGAGATCATGATCAAAGTGCTCCGGAAATCAGTGGCTACAGTAAATCTGCCGCCCGCTGACGTTGCGCTTGGTGTCATATTTCCCCCGGCCACGCCTTCACTGCAGCTGGCGACAATCGCGGACGTCAGCAAAATGCAGACCGCGCAGGCAGTTGACGACACAATGATCTCTTCACTCATGATGGCCAAACAGCCTGTCGCCAGCTTCACACCCGCCAATTTGGAAAAATTGAGACGAAAGGTTACGGGAAATCAGGACAACCGCCAAAATCTTGTGACCGGGCCCGAAGTTGTGCCCCCGTTGCATCCATTAGGGCAGCCTACCCCGGGCCGCAAACGCGCCGGGCCTGTGATCAACACGGCTCGGCGGTAATTCCGCATCCGTCAACTTGAGGAGATATTAATGAAACGGCTTTTGAGATCGCTGAAAATGCGGGAGTCCACCCATGGACCGCTTCCTGAAGTGCCGAAAAAAATCTGGGCCTCCACGGTCGGGAATAAGGGTGGAAGCGCAAAAAGCTTTAACACAGCACTGACGGCGGCGGCACTTGGAGCTGATGGCAAAAAGGTCTCGATCATCGATTTTGATGGCGGTAATGCGACGACTTTTGCAATTACCCCTGATGCCCAGTTTGTCGATTTACGATCAAAAACCCGCGATGCCCTAGGGCTGATTATCATGACGACCGAAGCGATGGAAGATGGTCACATTGACCATGTCGCAATCGATATCGGCGCAGGCGACACGCGAAAATTCCTCGCAGAATTGCTGCCAAAAACTCTTGATTATGTCGATTTTGTCGGCGGTAGACTGGTTTTTTGCTGCGCTATTAATGATGAGGCCGATACACACGCGGACGCCATCGATCATGCCATGCTCGCTTTTCAAAATAAGATCGGCTGTCTGTTTATGGTAAGTTATGGACAGGGTATTGATGAAGATGGCCTTTATACTTGGTATAATTCAAAAGATCGGGAAAATGCGCTGGAAAATGGAGCAGTCGAAATCCGTATAGATGATCTGACCCGTGCTTTCTCGACCATTTCCAGAAATGCAAAATTATCATTGATAAACATCGTAAATCAAGATTTTTCAAATGTTCCCCCAGAACAATTGAAAGACGTCACGGAATACTTTGACTTGAACCGGCAATGCTTCATCGCTGATTTTTTGGCTGATCATATTGAACGAGTTCGCATTGGCCTCGCACAGGCGGTGCACAATGCTTCATTGATCCTATGAATAATCCTTTTTGGCAGATTGCGAATGACCTGCGTAAAAGGGGGGCGCAACCTTGGCGGCATGCACCGCCAGGGTATTACCCTGGATTTAATCAGGAAGGCCGAATCGTCACTCAGAAAATCTGGAAAACTGTAAAGAGCGGGCTTATCTCTAATGTCTTGCTTGCGGTTGTCTTGTGGTTTGTGGGAATCTCCGTCACCTTCCGTGATAGTTCGACGCTGATTGTTGCTCGTCCATCGAAAGAGTTCGGTGTGATGACTCAGGTGCAGTATGACAAGGCAGTAGCATTGCTTGACGATTTGGCCCGTCATCCACAGCAGGGACCACGATACAGCTTCGTTGCGACTGTACTTGGAAATACAACGGAGATCGATGGAAGCAGAATAAATGTGCTTAAAAAAATAATTGACAAATGGGGAGGCTATGATATAAATGAAAAATACTCACTGTTCGATCAGATGTTAGCGGAAACACAGGGAGATTATGAAAAGATAAGTATTAGTCAATTGTATGAGGCTATAAATCTTCCTAAAGATACGTTTCATTATCTATTTGATAATGATGCTTATAACATTAGAATTTTTAG
>JAYVXN010000540.1:0-9668 GCA_043785085.1 Bdellovibrionales bacterium
ACGATTCCCGAGGGCTTTTTTTATCGCCCCTCACGAAATTAGCTACGAGCGACGCGTAAACCTAGAAAATCGCCATCTGGCAAAACGCGCGGTTTCATAGTTGGAGTACGCTGGAAGTTCTGGCGGTACGACCCTGTCAAAAAGCAGAACGTCGTTGTTCCGCAGGATCAGATCCCTGAACACATCCGGTTAAGCCAGAATGAAGCTGAAGTAGCAGCTTATGTTAAGTCACAGGACGCAATCGAAGATGCGGTCAAGCATCGTGCTTTGTTGAGGCTGGAGTGGCAAACCAAGTACCACAATCTTGACGAGTATCTCGAGAAGTTCGCTGTCTTTCAGAAAGAGAACGCTCCCAACAGCTGGCAGAACGACGTTCATTACTTGAAGGTTTATGGGTTTCACTTCTTCCTTACGGAATCGTCCATCAACAACATTAACCAGTGGTATTTGAAGTTCGATGAGTTCAAGGCATGGCTGAAGATCGTAAAGCCACTGAAGTATAACAAGAAAGTTCTCTCGTTAAACACTCAGCAAAAAGTAATCAAGGCATTGAATCGGTTCTTGGATTTTGCCTACCAGAAGAACTGGATCGACCATCCACGAAAGTGCGTTGGTTTCTCCCGCGACGAAACGAGCGTCGTGACAGCCGACGATATCTTCAGGGAGGATGAGATCGAGACAATCTATCAGGCGCTGCAGACTGTAAGACCAGCTTCTGCTGATCTTTTCTGGGTTTCCATTCATACAGGCCTTCGAGCTAACGAGGCCATCGGTCTTTGTTTGGACTTTATTTTACAAGGCGAGATAGATGGGGCCGCCTCACGGCACGTTCATGATGCTCTAACGATGCACGGACTCGGTAACTATCATGGATACATCGCTCTTGAGAGTCAGCCGGTTAAAGGTTCCGTCAAACGAACAGTTGGCGCGGTTGAACGGAAGCCGCTCAAGCACCGAAAACGCAAAGGCCTCGACAGCACAAGAATAATCCCTATCTTTGATGCTAAGACGTGGAACATCCTTGCGGATAGACACGAGGCTGCAGGTCAACAGCTCGAAAGGGAAAAAGTTTGTGGAGCAACTCACCTTACCGGAATGGACATGCTACTTTTTCAGGGAATAACACAGGCCATGTTTTACAATGACCTATCAGCGGTGTTGAAGCGCCTGCATCTTCGACATCGGTCTCCACACAAGACACGACACACGTTCTTTACTTGGTTTTACCCAAAGGTGAATGAGGATCGTTACCTAGCGAAGATGGTCGGTGGCCACAAGGACGACCGAGATATCACCAGATACAATCACGTCAACGAAGAGATCAGTCGAGAACAAAAGCTGAAGGTGCAAAAGCGACAGAAACTTGCAAGGGTATAGCTAAACTCGACTCAGCAACACCTTGGGTTTCAACTCTGGTACTGGAACAGTGCCATTCCACTCGCCAAGTTTGACCTTTGCGAGAAGATCTCGATTTAATGCTAAGGCGTTCTTGGTAGAAGTAGATCGCGCCCTTTTGATGGCCGCATCCGATTCCTTCAAAATGAGACTCCTCAAGCGATGAAGATCAAGATCGCTGGATTCATCAACGCTGCCGAGTCTCATGAAGTTGCAAACTTCGTATGGGTTGATAGATAGCACAGACTTCACGACGGTGACTGGGCCCCACACATGCAATTCAGATCGGTTGAACCTTTCTGCCCAAGCTGTAACTGGTGCTACCAGCGAGGGTGTCAGTTTCACCTTGATGTTGGGAATCGGAGGGCGACTCATGTTGACCCCGAAAGATCATACCGAGAAAGAACCGTTGCGATTCTTGGGGTGAACTTTAGTTTCAACTCATCAAGATCAGTATATTCGTCGATGTTCCACTGAGCTAAGTGGAAGTCTGTTTTCTGTCCGGCAGGTCTTGTTGCGATGAGATCGGTCCCTACGGCTCTAGTGTATCCAAATTCATAGAAGACGTTCGGGCGGTTGCCTTCGAGATCACAGATCACCAGCACTGCCTTCTCTAGCCAGTTCTCGACGGACGGAGATATGCGGTCTTTATGGACGAGTGAAGGATTGTCGATCTTGTCTACAGTGGCCAAACCATTGGATGCCTCGTGAACCGCAGCTTTGATTGCTTCGTACTTTGCACTAGCACGAGCGACAACTTCTGCTCCGGCGTCTGCCGAAGGGAACCACATCATCACTGCCACGTCTGGAATCTGGCTTGCTTTGCGATCAGCAGGAGACTTCATTGAGATAAACTGAGAACGAAGGCGCAGCTCTTGAACTCTTGAGCTGATCAAGTGGTGGGCGTTGTCTCCGAATTGGCTGAACCCCTGAGCAACAATGCTCGCTCCGGTTCCTGAGAGTCCACCATGGCGCTGGCAGTAGTCGATCGCGGTGTTGTTCAGTGATGTTCTGATGCTGTCAGAAAGAAGTTTGAGTTTCGCATCGACGACATTCCAAAAGAAAGTGCCGTCTTGTCTTCCTGCCTGGCGAAACGCGAGAAGTAGCTCATCAAGGCATTGTTCAAGGACTCGTTGGAGAAACTCGCCGTGAAGGCGCCCAACACCGGAGTTAAACATGCCGGAAGCAATGACGTTTCTTTTCGCATGGTCGTTTAGATGATCTGTGAGTCGCTGATTGAGAACGCGATGCTCACGCTCCCGAAGGTTGCGGAAGATGGTGTCTGTGAGTTCTTCGATGAGTTCTTTTGATCGGTCAGCCATCAGTTTTGATAAAACCTTTGAACCTTTGAGTGGTCTATAGGTCCTCCCAAAAATATAAAAACCCCTGAGTTTACCGGTATTTACCGTTTTCTCAGAGGTTTAAATATGGTTGCGGGGGCCGGATTTGAACCGACGACCTTTGGGTTATGAGCCCAACGAGCTACCAGGCTGCTCCACCCCGCGTCAAAGAAATTCGGTATGTCACGTACGGTACCTGCTCACCATCCCCACGTCAATACTTGAAAAGCTAATTCAAGCAAGAAATAGAAACTATTTATTCTCAGGCGAAGCTTTCGCCCATTTTTTAATCGATTCCCAACGGTGGCCTTGTTCCTGACGGCGGCCTTTGGTTTCGCGGTTGCGATCATAGTGATGTGCGCAATTTTTTGAGCAGGTGTGTTTGTGCTCAGATTTGATGCACTCTTCACAAATGATGGCTTCGCCTTCACATTTTCGGCACACCACATTCGCGGTCGCGGGTTGGCCGCAGTGCGGGCACATTTTGTATTTGGTGGTCGGCTTTAGTTCCTGATCGAGAGCGACGCGATGATCAAAAACGAAGCATTCGCCTTCGAACTTCTCGTTCGGAAACTTTTGCAAGTAATTGATGATGCCGCCTTCGAGCTGAAATACGTTTTCAAAGCCTTGATTGCTCATCTCGACGATGGCTTTTTCGCAGCGGATGCCGCCAGTGCAGTAGATCAGGATTTTTTTGTCTTTCGGCAAAGCCACTTTTTGCAAGTAATCCGGGAATTCATGAAACTCATCCGTGTTCGGATCAAGAGCGCCTTTGAATTTGCCCATTTTGGTTTCGTACCAATTGCGGGTGTCCAATAAGACGACGTCTTCTTCGCTCAGAACGCGGTGCCATTCTTCGGGCGACAGGTGGCGATCCGCACTCCCTAGAGGCAAAATCTCAGGCTTACCTAACGTGACGATCTCTTCTCTGATTTTGACCTTAAAGCGGCGAAACGGGTGCTGCGGCGCTCGGCACTCTTTCACCTGCAAGCTATCCAAATCTAAAATCTGCTTCACATTTTCGCAGTACTGCCAGCACGCCTCGTCAGCGCCACTTAAAGTGGTGTTGCAGCCTTCGCTACCGAAAATCATCAGGCCTTTGAGACCCAATTCTTCGCCCCGAAGCTCAAGCTTTGTACGAAGCTCGGTGAGCTGCTCTTGGGGGATCTTTTTAAACTTATAGAAGGTGAGAACGAGATAATTTTCCATACTGAGAATCGGTTTTAGGGGACCGCAGTGGCTCTCGTCAACTGGCAAGACAGAAATCTAGTCCTTTCGCCGCTTCGGTTTGTCGTTTTTCCTTGGTCTTTGCCGCCAGCTCTTCGCCGCGAAAACTGGAAAAAGGCTCAATATATCGCAGGGGATATGCCTCGCCTTTTTCCAGTCTCCGCGACTCGATCTGACGACAAATCCACGGCGTAAAAACGACAAACCGAAGCGACGAAAGGACTAATCGGTCACTGGAAGGCCGACTTTTTTCATGATCAAGAGCGCATTGGTGGTCGGGCAGGGGCCTAATTGCAGGCGGTAGGTGAAAAACATCTCGCCAGCACGGATTTCTTCGCGAAAATGGAGGTTTTCTAGCGCCGGGTATTTTTTCTCTAATTCTGTGAGTTCCAGGTCATGAGTTGAAATAAAGCCCAGGCATTTATGACCTAACAAAGCTTCGATCATCGAGCGTGAACCGATTTGGCGCTCGCGGTTGTTGGTGCCGCGAAAGATTTCATCGATCAAAAACAGCACCTGGTGACCGGCTTCGACTCGCTCCAAAATAGCTTTAAGGCGCAAAACTTCAGCATAGAAATACGAGTAGCCGTCTCGTAAGGAATCTGAAACTTGGATACAGGATTCGAGTTCAAAGGGGTAGGTGCGAAATTCGCGTGCAAAAACGGGTAAGCCCATATTGGCCAGCACTTGATTGACACCGATCGTTCTTAAAAACGTCGATTTGCCCGACATATTTGAGCCAGTGATCAAACCTAGAGTCTTACCATTTTGAAAATGAAAGCTATTGCTGACCACTTTACTGCGTTTAATCAACGGGTGCACGAGATCGGTAAAGCGCAAAACGGGTTTATCTTCAATCACCGGAAACGTCTGCGTCTGAAAATTATAAAAGAAAATATCACAGGCCAGGTCTTCAAAGTGCCACAGCTCTTCAAAACACTGCGGTAATGTGGCACTCAAGCGCAGGCGCTTTCGCTCTAAGAAATATGTGGCAGTCAATGTCCAGGGCGAGAAAAAATTCACTAGCAATTCAACCAAAGGATTCGCTTCCGTACTTAAAAATGCCAAGATGCGATTCAAAGCCCGAAGCTCGACCGACGGTTTGGTGTTTTGAATCTCCGGCACTTGCCCACGCAAAACCGCTTGCTTCTCGAGAGCCTGAAACAGGGGCGCAAGGCCTCCGAGGTGCACACTGAGGCCTTCACCTTTTTTAAATACGGCGCCGACTCGTCTTTTTAATAAAAAATTACTGGCGACAAAAATAGCCCAGCCGGCGGTTGGTGAAATCAAATGCAGAAAAATTAAATTTGCCGAGGCGCCGAGCCACACTAAAATCGCCAAAGCTAAAACTGGGCCGGCTGGTTTTTCGACAAAGCTCTGGCTCACTGAGGTCAGCACTTGGTGCGTGGCGAGGCGCAGATCTTGAGCTTGGCCGGCGAGCGTAAAGCGTGTCGCAAACCACCGCAAGCCCCGAACATCGTAAATGAGCTTTTGCCTCCCTAAAATTTTAGAACGATCAGGATCTAAGATGCGCTTTAAAAGTAAAGCCCGACCACCATCGGTCAGTGTTTCATCAAGCAGCGTGAACACTGAGTGCGGGCCGATCAGCGCCAGATCTGAAACCAAGGAAGAGGAGAATTCTTTAAGTGCACTCTCCCAATCACGAGGGGCGGCGTCACCACAAATTCTCAAATACTGCCGCTCATAAAATAATTCAAGGCGCTCAAGCACAATCACAAATTGCGAGAGCCGGCGCGTGCGCACCACTAAGTAGGTGAACCACACCACAAACACTAAAATCAGCGGTGCTTCGATTTTTAGAAAGGGCCAGATGGTTGCCGCTACTAGGCCTAAGAAAAATCCGCCAGCGATCATCAGGCGCAGATCATGCGATTTTTGCAGGCGGTCGCTGTAGGTGGCGCGCAGGTGATTGAGACGCTTTGACCTGCGTGAAAAATTAAATGCCATGCCTGGTATCTTCCCAAGCACGAGAAATTAGCGCAACATAATTTTTCATTATGAATTCTGGGATTTCTTCACGATTATTTTCAGTGCCGTGAACGTTTCTTTATTAAAAGGCTGACCCATCGTGACTTCGATATAATTTAAAGCTTCCAGCGCTGATTTGGGTGTGACGCAATTGGGATTTAAAATCGTCAGATCAACAAACGCATCAGCCAGGGCCACCGCTTTGGCGAGTGGGTTGATTTTCATATCGCGCAATTTTCTTGGAAAACCCAAACCCACTGAATTTTCGTGATGCTCATACGCAATCGAGACCACATCATCCGGCACCGAGGGCACGCTGCGCAGGATTTCCATGCTGCGAAACGGGTGACTATCGTAGACGAGTTTCTCTTCAGGAGTGTAGTCGAGAATAGGTTTGGCTAAGATTTCCGGCGGAAGCTCCTTTAAGCCCACATCATGTAAAAGCCCTCCAAGTGCGACTTTTTCAATGGTGGCGGGTTTGGTCCAGCCGATGGATCTGCCGATCATCACCGAAGTGGCACTCACGGCGACGGCATGAGCGAGCGCGTGGTCTGAGATTTTTGACAGGGCTTCAAGCACTTGAAACAGATCGGCTCTTGATTCGACGAGCGCAATCGTTGCGTAGGTGACGGTGCGGGCGTGCTCAAAGGATTCGGGGGTCATGCCGAGATGTTCGATTTCATTCATCACCGCACACGCGGCTTTGGCGACAAAGTCAGCTTTGCGGCCGGCGGAGATATCTTTATGGGTGAGGACGATTCCGGCGATGGTGACGTTGGCACTCACGTAGGAGTTATAATCTTCACGTTGGATGAAGAGAAAATCGACTTGTTTTTCTTCAAAATGTTGTAGCTGCTGCGCTTGCGCTTTGGTGTCTTGCTTGGCGATTTGCACGAATTTGTTGTCGCTGAGGCGCACATACAGATCGACGGGGATGACTCCGCCTGAAATGAATTCTTTGATCGGCACGGCGATCATATTATGAGTTGATACGTTCTGATTGCTCACCTCTCTCTATCGGCGGGTTGTCAGGTAATTATTAAGAAAATCTGTAAAAAACTGTCAAACTTGCGCCAAATCCCAGTTTGACCCGGGTCAGAGGTCCAGGATTGGACGTTGCGCAATCCATCTCGCCCTGTTAAATTCGAGCGCATGTCTGAATCCCAATTTGAAACTGAAGTTTTGCGGCGTCGTACTTTCGCCATTATTTCGCATCCGGATGCGGGTAAAACCACTTTGACCGAGAAGCTCCTCTATAACGGCGGCGTGATTCGCGAAGCCGGTGAAGTCAAAGGTAAGCAAGGCACCAAAGCCGCGACAAGTGACTGGATGACGATGGAGCAACAGCGTGGAATCTCCATCACCTCAAGCGTTTTGCAATTTGATTACAAGGGCCTTAGAGTTAATCTGCTCGATACGCCTGGCCACAAAGACTTCTCCGAAGACACCTACCGAACTCTGGTCGCTGCCGACAGTGCCGTGATGCTGATTGACGTCGCCAAAGGTGTGGAGGAGCGAACCAAGAAACTTTACGAAGTCTGCCGCTACCGCCAGCTGCCGATTTTTACCTTTGTCAATAAGTGCGACCGCGAAGGCAAAGCGCCACTTGAGCTGATTGATGAAATCGAAACTACTTTGCGCATGAATTGCTATCCGGTGACGTGGCCCTTGGGGCTAGGTGGACTTTTTAAGGGCATCTATCACCGAAGTTTACAGCAAATTATTCTCTATAACGGAAAGACGACGGAGTTTCCGGTTGAGATCATTCCGGTTAAGTCTTTCAAAGATCAAGAGTTCGTCAAGCACCTCCACCCCGATATCGTCGGCGGAGTTTTAGATGAGCTCGAACTCATCGAAGGTGCTTTGCCGGAATTCTCGCGCGAGAAATTTTTAAAAGGCGAAATCTCACCGGTGACTTTCGGCAGTGCCAAGCAAGATTTCGCAGTTGATACATTTTTAGATTTCTTTGCGCAGTGGGCACCAGGGCCGCATCCACGTGTTGCCAAACAAGGTGTGGTGCAACCGCTGAGTCGCGACTTCACCGGCTTTTGTTTTAAAATCCAAGCCAATATGGACCGCAGACACCGTGACCGCGTTGCCTTTATTCGTATTTGTTCAGGCCAATTCGATCGCGGCATGAAAGTCGAGCATCAGCGTTTAAAACGCGAAATCAGACTCTCGTATTCGAATCAGTTTGTCGCGCAAGAACGTGAAACCGTCGATCAGGCTTTTGCCGGCGACATTGTCGGCATCAATGATACGGGCAATTTTCAAATCGGCGATTCGGTTTACACCGGCAAAGAGACAAGCTTTGAGGATATTCCGAAATTTACTCCTGAGATATTCGCTAAACTCACCGTCAGCGATGCGATGAAGAGAAAAAAGCTGCAAAAAGCCATTCAACAGCTCGCCGAAGAGGGAGCGATTCAGCTCTTTATCGACCCGATTGTCGGCGCACAAGATCCGATCATTGGTGTGGTCGGTGAGATGCAGTTCGAAGTGATGATGTTTCGCTTGGAAGATGAATACAGCCTTGAGACCCGGCTGCAGCGACTGCCGTTTACCGTCGCGCGCTGGCCAAGAAAAAATGGTGAGGCGACCTCTGAAATTATCGGCAATTTTACGGTTTACCGGGATTTGAATGAGTTGCCGGTGATCTTGCTTGAAAAAGAATGGGATTTGAATTGGTTGAAGAAAGAAAATCCCACTGTTGATTTTGAGACTAGTATTGCGGTGGCTCGAAAAGGCATGCCTACGATTACTTAAAGCGGGGACCAAATCCTAAAAATGCACCGTCCCCATCAACCCAATCCCGGTTTGCCGATCATGCACATCGGGCCCCCCACTTTGCGGAGTGAACGCAAAATCAGTGTTGTAGGCATAGACTTCCAAATTCAAAAGTAAGAATTCAATAAACCCGCCATAGCGAAAGCGCTGCATCTGCCACTGGCCTTGCAAACCGCTACTCGTTGCTGGAAACACCGATACATACTCCGCGTGTCCTCCCAAAAACGGCAAAAGATAAAGCTTCGCTTCAGCACCCCAATAGCCACTTTTAAGATCAAAACTCGTCGTGGTATTTGACCACAGGCCTTTTTCGGTGAGCTGATACATGCCACCTTTGACCAAAAGGCCTGTGTCTTGGGAGCTTCGGCCGAACGGGCGAATCACGATTCCGGCGGCTTTTTCTTGCAGCTCAACCGTGGTCTGAGTGGTCGCAGCTTGAAACTGGCCGGTGGATTGATAAAGTGCCTCGACCCCTAAGTCGATATTGAGGCTCCGAGACGTCGTGCCAGTGACAAAGAAGTTATTCAGCGTCAATTGCGCGCGGCCACCTTGCAGAGTGCCGGTACCGAGATCGACTCCGTCTCGTTTGAAACTCGGCGTTTCTTGCAAGTATTGAAACAGCAAATCTGGTGTGAACCACAAGCCCTTATCAGCTTTGCGACCGTATTTCGCATCTTGCGCCGCCCGGATTTGTTTTTGCTGAATGAGCCAATGAAACATATCAAAGCGCTCTTGGGTGCGGCGCTCGTACTTCTCCGTAAAGCCTGAGCCTGAATCGCCTGAATGTCCGCCACCTTGATGTTGCGCGAGCGCAGGCCACGGGAGCATAAGACTCAGAATAACCACGGATAACTTTGTCATTGCCAAAGATTATAGCACCTCAAGCGTAACTAGAAAGACTAGTCCTTCGCGCGGGTCGGTTTGTCGTTT
>JAYVXN010000541.1:0-2950 GCA_043785085.1 Bdellovibrionales bacterium
GTCCGAACAATCATTCCGTTTAAGAGAACATTATCGTTCCTTTTATATGGTTTTACAAATTTACGCAATGCACCTATCTTACTGCGCAGGACATGCGTGCCGTAGATCAATAAATTTAAAAAAATATTAGTGGGAGAAAACCTATGAACATATAGTTTTGAGATGGCGGTTCGTCTACCCCGAACTCTCGCGCACCATTCCGTAATCATTAAAGAATTATGAAAAATGAACCACTGCAATTCAAACTAAAAACAGGCCGCTGCAAGGCGGTTTTTTCGGTTCTAGTCCCGCGCGGGACGAAGCGCCGCGTTCCACCATCAACTGCGAACAACCAGAAGAGAGTACCTTAAAACAAATACCGGCGATAGGCGACGCTTGACACCAGTCCAAGGCTTGCCATCGTCGTGAGCATATTCGACCCGCCATATGAGAGCAGCGGCAGCGGTACCCCCACAATCGGCAAGAGGCCGATCACCATGCCGATATTGATCACCATATGCCAAAATATAATACCCATAATGCCAATGCATAAAATCGCGCCAGCTTTGTCACGGGCCTGCGACGCGATTCGCGTTCCCAGTAAAAACAAAATGGCAAAAAGGCCGACGGTCGTGGCACTGCCGATAAAACCGTGCTCCTCGCTGAGCACACTAAAGATGAAGTCGGTATGGCGCTCAGGCAGGAATTCCAACTGCGATTGCGTCCCTTTGCGAAAGCCTTTTCCTAACACCTTGCCGCTACCGACGGCGATACGTGATTGAATGCTGTTATAACCCGCGCCACGTGGGTCGCGACCGGGATTGATAAAAGTGAGGATACGCTCTTTTTGATAATCGCGAAGCACCAGCCAGGAAATGGGTGCGGCGATCAAAACCACCATTGCGCAAGTCACAAGAATTTTGGTGCGAATGCGAATGAAAAGTAAAATCGCTCCGCCAATCATGGCAATCATCATCGCCGTTCCGAGGTCAGGTTGCTTGGCGGTGATCGCAAAAGGCACAAAAATCAAGATCAGCGGGAGAATCAGTTCTTTAATACCGAGACCATTGGGATAGGATTTTTGAGAAAAATATTTGGCCATAACCAAAACCACGGCGACTTTCATGGTTTCAGAGGGCTGGTAACTGAAGATTCCGAGATCCAGCCAGCGCTGCGCTCCGAGTGCGACCTTGCCGACGAAAATAACGGCGACGAGAAACACGAGGTTCACCGCGTAGGTAAAATAGGCGATTCGTAAAAAGAACTGATAATTCACAAACGTCATGATGAAAAAAATCACCCAGCCTTTGGCGAGCCAAAAAACCTGACTGAAAAACAGGCGGTTCATGCTCTGAGTCGTCACGCCGTGAGTGGCACTATAAAGATTGATCAAGCCGATCAGATTCAAAGCAAGAATCACCAGGGCATAATTCCAATCGATCTTCTTGAGAAATGTTCTTTCTTCGACCTGCATAGCGAGGCTGCTCATGAGCTTCCTTTCAACTTATTCAACATCGACATCTTTGACGACGGGGACGGGCGCCTTGGCGCGTTTGATGGCCGCCGGTTCAATGGCAAGTTTGGTGTTCTTAATGTTGGCGAGCATTTCCGGATGATATTTTTTAACAAAGGCGGTCACGATCGCTTTTGCGACGGGGGCCGCGCGCGCGCCATGGCAAGAATGCTCTGATAAAATGGCAACGACAATTTCAGGCTTATCTGCCGGCGCAAAACCAACAAACCAACCATGGTGACGTTGATGGCGGGGGCGAGATTCACATGAATCAAAAATATGATCTGCCGAAAAAGACATCACCTGGCTGGTTCCAGTTTTTCCAGCCATTTCAATAAACGGCAGTTTACTGCGGCGAGCTGTCCCATGTTCGCCATTCACCACCCGGCGCATCCCGTCTTTGACGGTATCAAAGGCGTCTTTGCGAATGAAAAAGCCGCTGGCATCTGGTTGGCTGAGATCGCGGTTGAGCGTCGGCTGAAATTCTTTAACTACTTTATTATCGGGCCCCAAAATTTTTCGCACGATAAAAGGTTTGTAGACCATGCCTTCGGTGCCGATAGCGTTATAGGCAATCGCCAGCTGCAAGGGCGTGGTTAAGACATAGCCTTGACCGATGGCATTGGAGAGGTTTTCTCCGGGTTGCCATTCTTCGCCAATATTGTCTTTTTTCCAGTCTTCATTGGGAAATAAGCCGGCCTTTTCGCCGCCGAGTTCGACTCCAGTTTGGCGACCGATGCCAAGCGCATCGGCGTACTTAAACATGCGATCAATGCCGAGGGCGATGCCCATTTTGTAAAAAAAGATATTGGCGGATTGCTCAATAGCCTGGGCCACGACTAGGTTTCCGTGACCTTGCTTCAATGTATCGTGGTAAAAACGATTGCCGAATTTCAATTGTCCTGGGCAGGAAACGACGGTACTCGGGGTGATGACTTTTTCAGATAAAGCCGCAACGGCAATGATCGGCTTAATGCATGAGCCGGGAGAGTTATGGTCTTGAATCACTTTATTGCGCAAAGGTTTATCAGGATCGTTGATCAGTTTGGACCAAAGCTCAGGAGAAATTCCAGTCGAAAACTCATTTGGATCATAGCTCGGAGCACTGACCCAGGCGAGCACTTCGCCATTGGATTTCATCGCCACCACGCCGCCCGTGCGGCCCCCTTCATTAAAGGCACTATAGGCGGCTTCTTGAATATCTTTATCAATGGTCAAAATCAAAGCATTACCGGGTTCAGCGTCTTGTACGCCATTGACGTTTCCTAAAAATGCCGGCGTTTCTCCTGCGGTCTCGCGGCCGTGAGCATCGACTTGCATCACTGAAATTCCGTCTTTACCGCGCATCAGCATATCGTAGAACTCTTCCAAGCCGCTTTTGCCGATGATATCACCTTGTTGAAATTTTAATTTACCGGCAAATTTATCATTCAAAATCGGCAGCTGGCGTTTGGAAAT
>JAYVXN010000542.1:0-2946 GCA_043785085.1 Bdellovibrionales bacterium
CCGGTGCAAGCTCTAAGGCTGCACGAAAGAGCTGGTGGTCAACAAGTTTATATGGGATAAGTGAACTTGAAGGCTTAAAAAGCCAAGATTGGTTTTACACTTTTGCGTCTTTTAGACACGCGGTCCGTATCTCAAATCACCAAGCGATAGGTGCCATATTCATTCTTGATGATCTGCTGGCCGCTAAAAAGCTTTTTTGCCCTCATGACAAGCTTATAGATTTTTTGATCATGAATCACGGGGTCGTACCCTGTGCCCCAGATATGCGAAAAAATTTCTTCTTTGGAGACTGCAGTCTTTGAATTCAACATGAGCTCAAAAAAAATTCGCAATTCAGTATTTTGAATTGAACTGAGTTTGAGACCGGCGACAAACTTTGGATTCTGCGCAATAGCAGTAGGTGTCTGCGTGTGGTACGTGAGCCTTGAGAAAAGACGGAGTTCATTTCGATCGCTGTCCGTGAGTCCAAAAATTCCATCTTTCAGTTTTAAATATGCAAATTTGAGAACTGGGTCCTTAATCGAATGTTCAATAATAGATGCAAGCTTGGGTTTCGTCAGACCAAAAAGGATGAGCGGAACAAAGACATAGAAACTTTCACTCTGGCGGTGGACGCCCGATGCTTTGAGCTGTTTGGATATTTGCAAATAGAATTTTCTAGCACGGAGGAAGTCTTTTTGGGTGAGCAAATTCTCAAGCAGCGAAGCTTCGTTTCCAAGTTGGATCTGGAGCTCCGCACCTGTCAGCATATTAAGTTGCTTCACAATACGCTGAATGTAGAGCGGCCATTTTTGAAGCGTCGCCAACGCATGAGCGCGGCGAAAGAAGCTTTGAGCGCAGACAGAGTCTTGTTGGTCTCTTTTGACGAGACCTAAATGAAACAAGCAACGAATTTCTCCGAAAACATAACCGGCAGTGTTGGCCTCTTCGAGTGCCTGGTCAAAAAGTCGCTCAGACTCAAAGAGATGACCAGAAAAAAATACCGTTAAGGCCTGATTGTAAATGTAAAGATGACGGCTATAAGCACATTGGCTCCAACCTTTGATTTCATTCCAGAGCTCTAAGAAGCGAAAACGCTTTTGTGTATCAAATTCGATTTCGGCACTCGAAATCAATGTGAACAAGAGTAAAGATTTTTCGGCTCGGTGGGTGGACCTTTGAAAGCGTATGAATGCTAATTTTTGAACATCAAGCCACAAAGCAGATCGCCAGGCCATGATCAAAGAATCTGTTGTGACCTCTTGCGGAGAAGAAAGCAATCGCTCCCAACTCTCAATTTCATCGATTATGGTTTCAAACTGCAACGGTGGCATCAGCCGCCTCCACCATCTCGGCGGTCAATGGGTCTGCAATTTGGAAAAAGCTTCTCAAATTCAGGATTCTTTCTCTGGTCAGTAAGAAAACTTTCTGGCTCGACTTGATGCCAATTTTTTGAATTCAAGATTTTATAGGAGGCACCGACCAAGCGATCAGAACCATTGTTTGGCCAGTAGCAAAGAACGAATCCTCGTGCAGACCAGGATGTTTGAGAGGCTTCAGCGGCTGTCCAAAACAAACTTCCTGAGCTACCAAGATAATTGTCGACTGGTGAATGAGCGAAAGGATTTTTCACATCGTTCATAGGAGAAAGAACCAAATAAGGGGAGAAATGCTTCGCAACTGTTCCATGGCTGTAGCCACCCTCATGGCCGCCGGGGCCCATCATGTGACGATTCATCACGTAGTCTGTTCCAGGAGTGGGTACAATTCTCTCAGAGAGCGCATGAGTTTTCCAAACTGAAAGTATCCATTCTCGCATGCTTCCAGTTGGGCCATACCCAACTGGCCAATTCGCCATAATGATCACATCATAGGGATTGCCTGAATTGTCCAAAATTTCGAAAAACTGCCAATTATCTCGCCGTGGAATACTCGGGCTCTGCCATGCGGTGATTTGACCGGGAGGATTGTTGGCGAGCATTCTTTGGATGGAGTAATTTATTTCGTCCCGACTCAACCGCAGAAAGGCATGGCGGGTGCCCACATAAATTGGGAAATAGGGAACAAGCTGATGCATGAATCCAACCATTTGGTTGTTAGAGTCGAAAATAATAAATGGAATGCGAGTCACCACATCCATAAACTGGTCGTCATTTTCTTTGATAATCCGATTTACTTGCGAGGATTGAGCATAGAGATCGGATACACCGATTATGCCGAGCAAAAAAGCAATTGAAGCTATAAGAAAAGCGCATTTCATCATGTCAATTAGGATTGCAAAAGAAGTGCCGGGGGTTAAGCAAAATCCCCTGTTGTCAGTTACATTGGTGGCCTGCTGAAGCTCCCAGTTGATGATCCAGGCCGAAGTGCCGGCTGACGCCAGTCAGATGTCAAACCTTTGGTCAGTGATGGAATACTTGAGGAAGAGAGTTTTCGAACGTAACCAATTAAATTGGTTTTCGGAAGCATCTAATAACCCAACAATCTTTGGAGAAGTCATGATCCCAAAAAAACTTTTTCGCTCTCTTTTTCTCGTCGCCACGATTTTTACCCTTCAAGCTGAGGCGCATGCCGGATCGCCAGAAACTCAGCGGTCGTTGACTGTGCAAGAAGAACAAACTTTTCATAAGGGCTGCGGTCTATATCAGATTGATCGTTTAGTTCTCGGGATCGGAATGCTTAATATTAACGACTCACATCTCGACTATTCGAATTATGGCACGCAAGGCGTTCCTGAAGAGGTGGACACAACTGTAGATGATAATGGTGCCCCGGGCAAAACACTTAAAGTGAAGTTCGGCTGGTTTAAGGGTGAGACTGCGGACCAGTTGAGAACCATGACAGTCAAAGTCATCTCAGTACTAGGACTTAAAAAGAACTATTCAACAACCCCACCTTCAGAAAAAGTGGCTCAGATTTGCATTTTAAAGGCCGCATCCATTTCTGATGTTGTGGAATAATTAATCA
>JAYVXN010000543.1:0-2946 GCA_043785085.1 Bdellovibrionales bacterium
TCCGCAAGTACCAATTGAGGCGGCTGCGCCAGAGTTCGCAATATGGCCGCTCACATCGAGCTTCGCGCCTGGTGAAGTTGTACCTACACCGACGTTGCCGCCGCCTAAGACGGTCAGCAGAGCCGCACCGGATTGCTTTTGTAGCTCCAGAATTTTTTCGCTCGCTCCAACATCGGTTGCGGCCGAAGCACCATTATTTTTTCCGCCGACAAGCGTAAGGGGAGCGGCAGTGGGTGTCGTGCTGCCAATTAGGCCGTTCAATGTCAGCCCTGCGACGTTCGAAGCAGTTGACTGACCCAGGACCTGGGCTCCCCCGTAATAGGTGTTACTCAACGATCTGACCAGGAAGACGGCGTCGACATCTAGGCTCTGTCCCATGTTGGAATTGAGCTGATTGTGAGAAAGTTTAAATCCGGGCGTAGTGCCATTGGCTCCGTGGATATCGAGCAATTGACCGGGTACGGTCGTACCGATGCCGACGTTGCCGCTAGAAAATATTGTGTTGCCAGTGCCTTTCGGCGCAAAGGTGAGATTGATATTCGTATCACTTCCGGCTGATGCGATCACTGGAGAGGTGTTCGTCAATGTACCACCATTGGTTGGTGCACCTTTCAGAGTAATATAATCAACCGTGCTCGCACCGCCATCAAGGATTGATACTTGGGTGCCATTACCGGTCCCTAAATTTACGGAACCAGTTGTGGAGGATTTCAATGTCAGATTTTGTGCGGTACCACCGGCAGCCAATGTCAGAGCGCTGCTACCTGCGATGTTACCAGAAGACAAACTCATGATATTAGATCCCGAAGCTGACACACCGATGGTGCCAGCTGAGGCATCGTAAAAACCAGTCGTGGTATCGCCAGTGAAGTTAAGTGAAGGAGCTGCGGCCGTACCACCAGAGACGGCACCGGCAGCGAGAGTTAGTGTGGCCGTCCCATTGTAATATTGAAGCGAGTTCGAGGTGCTATTGTACCAGATGTTTCCAGTTGCAGGAGAGCCAGGTGCCGAAGCGAAACTTGGAACGGCGGCACCTGTGGCATTTGTCTCAACATACTTGGCGCTCGTGCCATTGATTAAAGAGAGAAGCTGAGTGACGGCCGTATTTGAAGCAAAGATCGACTCAAGATTTGCTTGTGTTAAGGCCGCCGTTGAATTGTTGACCTGAACAAAATCAGTGGGTGCTTTGCCTTGAAGTGAATCTGCGTAAAGCGCATAGGGAACAGACTCAACCATCAAAGCCTGTGAAATCGTTTGCGGACCTGAACCATCATCGAAACTTAATATCAGTTTTCGTTGATCGGTTGAGCCTGGAGAGTAAGTACTGCCAATGCTGCAGGTGAGAGAGGTCAAAGTGCTTGAGCTGTTGTTAAACACCTGCGCGAGGATGCTCGTTCCATCAAACGCGCTGCCGGAACGAGTACCATTGCCAAGTAAAAATGAAAATGCGCCACCAGAATTAGCCATGTTTAAGGTTTGCGTTTCTTTATATAAAACACAGGCCTCGGCACCGGGTGAGAGAATTTGGATGGTGAAATTGACGTTGGAGCTTTCTTCAGGAAGACTTGAGGCATTTAAAATCGTGCCTTGTAAGGTCATCCCTTGCGGCGAAAGTTGTGCCGCGTCTGCCGTCGACATACCACCAAAATGACAAATAAGGGCAATGACGACCAAGGAATCCCAATTTAAGATATCCAGCTTACGTCCCATGACTACTCATCGGTCGCTTCTTTGGGAAACTTTAGTCGATGTTCCCACATGTCGCCGCAACGAGTTGCCTCATAAAAAACGTTACCGAAGGCGCTCCAATTCGAGAATCAAATTTTGATTCCCGGGCCGGTTGCCTCACAAATCCTGTTACCGATAAATCTATACTTAAGTGTTTTGCCGCTACACGTCACTTATTAGCGGCAACTGCGACTCACCAGCGCGAATCCAAGGATTTTGTCGCAAAGTTACACACTGAAATTCAAGGCTTTCGTCAGGGATCGCGGCTTGTGGATGATCTGACTTTTTTTGTGTTTCGGTATTGAGCCGGTCTCGTTTGAAACACATTGACGGCGCGGGCAGACTCCCAAATCTGCAGCGTTTTTTGCTCGAGAGTGAGTGCTGCATTTAGACTTGGTATCTGTTTTTGATTCTTGCTAAGATCAGATTGTGGCAAAAATTTCGAGGGTTGTTTGTATATGCCAAATGAAATTGAGACAGGACAACAACTCATCCGTTTGGTTAAAGGCATTTCGCTGTCTCGTCTAAAAATTCTTTCAAATCGATCAGAGATTTTGTCTGCGGATATCGTCAAAGAGTCGTTGGTATATGGTCATTGGATGGCATTGATTTTGGCCTCTGGCCGGGACCTTCGTTTGACTTTGAAAATTCATTATATGACGAAAGTCGCAAAATTTTTCGCCGCAAAAGCCTATTCGACAGCTGCGACCGAACTTTCGCAGCTGCGTGCCATGGATTTCTGCAGAGAGTTATGTAATTTGTCTGGCGGGAATTTAAAAGTGCTATTGGCACAAAACAACGTCAAAGTCGGCGTCAGTTTACCGGTGGTCACGCGGGGATTTGATGATCTCTATTATTCTCGTTCCGAAGACACCATTTTTTCTCATTGGCGTTTGAGTTGTGAAGGCTATTCCATTGATTGCACCGCAAATGTAGAGGTACTCGCACCATTTCAATTAATTCAGTTGGCTGACGGCGGCGAGAGCGATTCAGGAGATGTGGATTTTCTTTAGAAAAATTTTACTTTGATTTGGGTTTTGTTGAACTTGTTTATTTTCAAATTTTTTGTAGTGAAAGGTTAGAATCAAATGGCTAAAATTTTAATCGTAGATGATTCTGAAACACAGAGATTTCAACTCAAAAAAGAATTAGAAAAGGCCAGCCATTTGACAATTGAGGCTTGTGATGGGGCAGATGGACTCAGTAAATTAAAAGAAA
>JAYVXN010000544.1:0-2942 GCA_043785085.1 Bdellovibrionales bacterium
GCGGGAGCCCGAGGGGCAGTCAAGCATTGCGTGTGCGGCAGAATACGGAGTTAGCTGAAAGCCATCGAAAAACAATAGGCAACCGGTTTATTATTGCTTTTTTGTTATATCTGTCTGCAAGAGCGCATTATTTTTTGGAATTAAGTACTTGCCAACCAGGATGCTGCCAGGACTCTTTTTCCAGGTGCGCAAATCATAGGTGTTTTTATCCCAGGTCAAATTAGATCCCAGATAAAATTCTGATGAAACCCGATCATCTCTAAGACCATCTATTGATACAAGCTTGGTATGAATGAACTGTCGATCAACCGTCAGAAATTCGTCACCGGTCAATTTAGAATTAAACACAGAATTTAGATTTCTAGAATCGATTTGCTTCAGTATCTCTTCCCGATAAGTCATAAATTGGTTTTGAAAGTTTGCGGCGTCAAAATCAGTATTGTCTGAGAGAAAAACCTCAGAAACTCCGATCTCACCAGGCGATGCAACCACGACATTGCGAAAAATTTGCTCCGCCATTTTCACGGCCGGAAGATAGGCATAAAATGCCAACACACCGCTAGGAGTTAAAAGCGTCTTGAGTTTACCTAAAAATTCTTCTGTATAAAGACCGCCCGATCCTGCACTGGTGATATGATTGATCCCCAGCTCAATAATATCGAACTGACCCTCAAGACCTGGGTTTTTATTAACGAAGCGGCGCCCATCCGTCACATGAACTTCAGAGGTCTCAATGAGATTTCTTATCAGTGGAGAACCGTCCGCTTTAATGGAATCAATGAGCGTGCCCAATAATTCAACGACAATGACTTTGCTTTCTGGATACAGAACGCGGATAGCGTTCGCTTTGATGCCAGTACCAAGGCCAATGATCAAAATCTTTTTTGGAGCTTGGTTTTTGCGCATGGCTAAGGCCACATCCATGGGCCATAAGATGAGACTCGTATCCTTTGTGGAATAACTAGAGGCCGGCTCAGAGCCGACCTGAATTCGGGTGGCTTCGTCATATTTATACAATAAAGCCGTCCCTTCAAAATCCTCTTTGATGGCGTCTGGCTTTTTGCCGCTAAACTTAAAATTTTTATAAAAAAGATGGTCACTGATGATGAAACTCGCTAAGACCATCAGGGTCATTCCAACAATCGCCCCCCTAGTTCGAAAGAAATTTCGCGCTTCTCTCAAGTCAAAAGACGTGCAAAGAAAATAGAGGGCAATAAAGGCAATCAAAAAACTCAAAACTTTTAAAAATAAGACCGGCCCTAATAATGGAATGATTAAAAGTCCTGAGAGGATACTTCCGAAAAAATTTCCGATTGTTTGCATCATGTAAATCCGGCCGACGACGGATCCGAGTGAATTCTCGTCCCGACTAATGGATTCGACAAAAAGCGGAAAAAACGCGGCGACAAAAGCCACTGGAATCATCACGACAAAAGAAAAAATAAAGCCAGTAATTAAGGGCCGAATCCCCCATTGGGGCTCAAACAACATGCGATCCATCGTGCCAATCAGCGGTCGCAAGACAAAGGGCGCTAGTAAAACAATAAAACACGATAGGCCACCCCACAATAAAATCGTTTTCAAAGCCTCACGCACTCGATTCTGCTGGATGCGTTTCGCCGCCCACGCGTTGCCAATAGATACCTGTAATAAATATGTGGTGAGAATCGTCGGAAAAACATAAGAACTCGCACAGAGATAAACCACGAAGAGGCGAAAATAAATCATCTCTAACGCCAATGCGACAAAGCCTGTGATAAATGAAATGAGATAAATTCTTGGAAGTGGCGTCGTAAAATTCGCGGATGTTTGAATTTGCGGAGTCTGTTTAACTTGAGTCTGATTAATTCCACCTAAATAAACACTCACACCTACGATTGCCAGGGCGGAAATATTGAGAAATGAAGCTAAGTGTGTGGCGCTTTCAACTCCAACCCAGCCAATTAAGAAGACTCCAGAGAAATACGCGCCAATCGCCGCTCCGATCAAATTAGCGCCATACAAAAACCCGGTCGCTGCACCTGAGGCAAACTTAAGTCGAAAGTGATGAATGACAATTGGCAAAGAGATGCCCATGAGTAGGCAGGGCAGAAACAAAACCATAAAATTAGCGATAAAATCAGGGTAGAATGAATCAGGGCCAAAAGTACTGAAGTGTGCTGTCCAAATTGGCACGTGGCGAAGAATCGGCGAACTGAAATAACCAAAAGCTGCGATGAACAACTCAGCCACAAAAAAGAAGACAATCGAAAATTTCGAAACCCGAGTTAAAAATGCGCCGAGCTGACTCCCCAAGCCTAAGCCCAACATGAAAATCGAGACCACTAAAGTCATGGAGACATGATCAGTTCCCACTGTTTGATTCAAGATTTTGTTCCAAGCCACTTGATAGGTCAAAGCTACTAATCCGGTGATCGCAAACATCACTGCAATTGCCCAGTAAGCAAGGCTGTCCTTGCGATCTAAGGTGGAATTAACGCGCGACTGAGTTGGTGCAGAAGGCATACAGGTCTCCGATTAATTTAATGAACGGAAACCCTAGCATAATTCAAATATGACGTTTATTAATTTCACCGACTCGATGTGGCGAGATGGAGGAGTTAAATTTACAGCGGGATCGTGTAGACAAGCATAAAAGTCTGATCCGGCCTCACATAATTCAGTGAGGCTGATTTTGTAATCTCAATCTGCACCCGCTTGGCGGCGAGTGCCGTGTAGGTGGGAATAAACACGTACGCAATCGCCTCGTTCGCATACGCACTGGTCCAGCAGCTGCGAAGCGTGGGTCTTCAGGGCACAGCACTTGCGCGCCCTCAAGCGTGGACCATCCGGGAGTGGCTTTTCAAAATGGGTGCGACGATCGCCTTCAGCGGATGTAGCTCCGGAGAACTCAAAGCAAGCTCGAAGTGTTCTGTTGTTAGGGACCGGCGAACGGGATTTTA
>JAYVXN010000545.1:0-2940 GCA_043785085.1 Bdellovibrionales bacterium
GATTTATCTATGGACTCGGAAAAGCTGAGAGAGTTTTTAGAGCGCAGGCTGCAAGTAGTTCTGAATCAAGAAGTCGATCTTTTCCGTCAAAAAGAGCAGGGAAAAACATTTTATTTCTCCAAAAACTCCGGATTGGAAAGTCAGATTATGAAGATCGGCGGAGTCATTAGCGACGGAGAGGATATTAAAATTTTTGGGTTTAACCAAACGCCAGGGACGTTGAGTATTAAACTTGAGAAAATGATGACATTTGATGAGGAGGTGTCCATCATTGCATCTTTGGCTGCGGTGATGGATATCGGATTGAGCAAGACCGGCTTTAAGTTGCCAGTTCTTTAATAAGCCGAGATGAGGATGCTTCCTAACGCGTTGTTTGTTAAGCCTTGATGAGTACACGGTCTCTCGAAGGAACGCCAGCGGATTTTCTTTGTACAGCTCGAGATGCCTGTTTTGCCTTCCGGCAACTAAAAACGAGGTTTCCTCAAAGAGCTTATGTACTTTGAGTGTCTCCATATTCTTCTGAAACGGGCCGATACCAAAATCAAATTGCCCAGATTTCACGGCTTGGATCATCTCTCTTGCGGGAAGCCGCTTGATTCGAAAACTTATTTCAGGAAGCTTGCTTAGTAACATTTTCACGTACGTATGACAGAGGTACTCGTTTACCAAGTAATCAACCGTCACCGATAGCTTCTGAAACTGACCCAGCTTCATCTTCGCATGATTGTCTAAGAACTCGCTTTCACGTTCGAGGATGAAGCGTGCGTGATTGAGAAGGTCCATGCCTATGGGAGTTGGCTGAACGGGAGTCGTGCGCTCCAAAAGTTTCTCTCCAAGCTTTCGCTCAAGATTCGCCAATGATTGGCTAACGGCTGATTGCGTGAGATTCAGTGCTTCACTCGCTTTCTGGAAGCCGCCGTGATCCACAATCGCCGCAAGGACTTTAAGTTCTTGAAATTCAAAAATATTAGACGTCACGCAAATCCTCCAAATGGAACACGGGTTCAATGCGAGTACGTTTGCCGCGCGGGTGACGGCAAGCACTCTGGCACCCGTGGAATCTGCGATTTCTTCAGCAATCGGGACACTCTATGGGCCACTTCATGGCGGCGCCGACCAGGCTCAATTTCTGAATCCAAATGCAATTAAACAATTTACCATGAAAAACAATTGCCTATGAAACTTCTAAAAAAAAATTGCAAAATATTGCGGCCACCCGAATAAATACTGAACTCACTGAAGTCGGCATTTTATTAAAATGCACTGAACTTTTAGATCACAGCAGGGGTTGCTTTTCCGCTATCGCCACGCCTACCTTTTGGCCGCCAAAATACTATTTTTTGAAGGCGGATTGTAAATAGAATTTTTATGTTGGCATTGCCTTTGCATTTTCAATTATTAATAAGAATCCCTCTATCGAATACCGTAAAAGGCCGGGTATCTGTCCATGATTTTGACGCCTGTTAAACAGTTTATGCTGATTATTATGCTAGTTGGTTTCGCCATTCATCCTAAATCGGTTGCTGGGACTGTCCTTATTGCGTCAGGGTACCCCATAGGCGGAAGTGGTGATGTTGCTTCAAATATGCTTATGGCCGAAAAAATACACGAATCTCTTCCGCTAGAAGATGTCATAATTTTGGTGGTACCAGAATCCGCTCAAGTAATTTCAGCCCTTGAACCTAGATTCTTGCCGGGCCTATCGAGCCAAGTCATAGAAGGTATCACTTATTTGTCGGAGCCATTTCAGGAGCGCAAAAACCTTGAAAGGCCAACGCTTTTTCTGGGGTTCTCAAATAATTTTAATAATCCCACAATAAAAAAATTTTGGTCTCGAGCAACACTTGCATTAGGATTCTATGAGTACCAGGGTACTCACCCAATAAATCCTGGTGAATTTATTGACAGAGATTTCACAAGTGTTTTCAATACGGGGATTTATCATTCCGGTCTTTATGTCTCAAAAGATCGACCGTCGACAGATTTTATTTCCAGTCCAAATCTTGCAGAGCTAAGGCAATTATTGGCCGACACGGCGTTCGATGCTGTGAGCAGGTTGCCTGGTGGACGAATCGCTTTCGCTCACGCCGCTGAATATAAATCGATTAGGTGGTATATTGAGTCCACCATTTTGACTGTTGGGTCGAGTGAGACGATTATTTTTGTTCCACGTAGATTCATTAAGTTTTTCACAAAACTCCCAAATAACATCCATCTTGCAGATAGCTCAATCCCTTTCAAACAATCCCGCCAGTTGATGATGCTATCGAACCTTCCTGTCTTAGTAACCGGTGACGTATCTCTTTCGATTGCCCTAGATTATGAAATTCCATTTGTTTATGAGGCACGACAGCACAAGGAAAATTTTGCAATAGACCTGCTAAAAATTTTCCCTCACCTTAAGGTGCTGCACCAGTTTGAAGTCCCATTACCGGAACTGTTAGAAGGCGAGGCCCGAGATAGTTTGTTTTCGAATTGGAGGCCTATTCGAAGATATCTCAGCCTTCCTGAGAAAATTGCCACTATTTTTCACTCTTTAGATGAAAAAAAACACCCCTTTTCGACTTTTGACTTTTCCAAATTTCTTCGGAAACCCACGATTAAGAGTCAGTGTTCAAAAATTTTCGAAAAATTATGATCTGCTTCTTGGCTGAGACCATTGCTGGACAAGACGCTACTTGTTGTTTTCAATTTGGCAAAAGGCGCCATCACCTCGTCTCAATTCGAGGCATATAGTTCAGAAGCACGCAAGTTTATGATTCACTAGATCCGATGAAATTTGTCGCAAATAACCGCTTGAAAATTCGGGCGAATAGGCGATCTGTAATGATGTGCCGTCGATACGTCACTTTGACTTGGTGCGCCCGGTAGGACGCGAACCTAGGAAATGAAAGATTTCTGAGCACCCAATCAGGGGAAGCTCTAGCTGAGGACAAGGGT
>JAYVXN010000546.1:0-2937 GCA_043785085.1 Bdellovibrionales bacterium
AATCCGGGAAGTTATACGGGTGAAAAAGGCCCTGGTCGTTCGGGCCGGCCTTCCAATTCACGGCCCATAATAGGTCGCGATTGACCCGATTCGCATCAAATGAAAATGCCGAGTAATATCCGCCGAGCCAGCGCATGATCTCATGATGTTCCTCGTTCTCTGGGTCTTTGACCTTTTGTTTCAATTCCTCAAACCCCGAAATACCACCGCAATCTTCCGGCGGGCATGCATTCTCGCCCCCAATGCAGATCGGATAATTGAAGATCTCATCGTACGAAAGAACATCTTCCACCAAAACATTATGCTGCCAACTATCTCCGAAGTCGTAGTTATACACGAATGACTTATGCGCCTTCAACGCGACCGCAAGGGAAGTGCCTATAGATTTCACAGGGATGTCATCAAAGTCGTCCGGCTCTGCGTATCGGAAGCTGCCAATTTGGAAATCATACAGATGGCTCATTTGCCACCCCATTGAGAGTTGAATCACAGAATGTAGAGCTTCCAGGGAAAAGGATGCGGGAACCATTATCCTTCGCCAAACAACAGGGTTCGTCTCGTTTAGCGAGACGTGGAGTTTGAATACCTGATCCGATTGTTTTGACGTAACACCAATCTTAGAGCGTGCCTTTTTCTTTACCATAGAAGGCTAGATTTAGCAGGGCAAAATCGTCAATGCCAGCAAAATCTAACCGCGATTTCAAGAGCGATGGGAAAGGGGCTTGGGGTCGGCAGCCAAGTACCAGAATTCTCAGAGATTCCTTGCCTGGGCCAAATCATTCTCGCCACAATTAACCAATTCGAGGCAGCATTTCAGCTTATAGCTACTTCACAACAAAGACGAAAGACTGCTTTATTTGCCCTATCCCCGCGCATGTGAAAAAATCAACCTGCATTGTGGCACCGAGGGCTTGGCTTGCAATGCGTCCTGTCGATCCTTTTCTCGCAAATTACGATTTCGACCGATTTCATTTATTTTTCTGGCGATTTCACGAGCAGGAAGGGTGGCAGCGTTCCACGCGTGTCCGAATGTATATTGGACCGCACCTTTAGGTGCCATCATCAGAATTCGCATAGCGATAATCTTTTTCTTGCGATTAGCCGGCAGCTGTTTACCAATTGCTGCGAGCGTACTGAAAACTGGTAGAGAGGTTCGTATGAATTGGAAATATTTCGGCGAAACTTCAAATCCCATTTCTTGGGAAATCTTGATCAGCGTCGGTAGAGCCGAAAATATTTCCTCAGGCGATAGCTGAGATGAGGCTTTTGACCGAGACATGACGATATCTGAAAGAGACCTTTTGGCGATCTTCTTTTGCTCGAACACCTCTTGGACTCTCACGGCAAAATCCGCCGCCGAAAATTTCGGATTTCGACCGAGCTTGGCATAAAACTCTGCAAACTTTTGGGCGTTTCCAGCAAAGAGATAATAAATCAAACGCATCGGTTGAGACACGAGTCCGCGGGATTGAAATATATGACTCCAATCAATTAAGCCGACAGCACCTTGATCCGTCGCTAGCACGTTTCCAGGGTGGAGATCACCATGCATTTGTCCCAAAATAACCGATTGATAGAGATAAGTATCTAGAATACGAGAATAGAGGCGTTCGAGCGATTTTTCTGACATTTTCTCAACTGAAGCTTCAAGCTTTTTTTGTTCCTCCAAAACGGTATCCACGTTTTGGCCTTCAAGAACGTCCATCGTTAAAACGCGATTGCCGGAGTATCGTCCAATCGGTTTTGGAACACTAATTCCGGACTGAAATTTAAGCAATGCGTTTGCCTCTTGGAGTTGTCGAAACTCAGCCGGATAATTAAATTCATGCTCGATTGTGTCTTCAAATCCGACCAATTGAGAGGCAAGGAGATCGACGATGGAGGAGCCACTCTCACTTCCGACGCCAATTTTTGCGAGACGAATTAAGACTTGATCAACGACGCGATTTCGGTTGAGTGCGCTGTCCAAGTTAGGGCGCTGGACTTTAATAATGACTGGTTTTAGCCGACCAGTGGATGTTCGTACCTTCGCTTTATAGGTTTGGCCAACAGTCGCGCTTGCAATCGGATTTGCCGCATCAAAGTCGATAAAAATTTCGCTCGGGTCTTTTCCTAAATCACTTCGAATGATTTCATTCACCACATCAGCAGGAATTTTTGGCAAGTTATCCTGAAATGCTTTGAAGTGTTGTCTGGCTTCGTCGCCAAATAAAATTGAATTATTGCTGATCATCTGAATGAACTTACTAAAAACGATGAGATTCATTTCGCTGACTGCCTCAGCGATTTCACGCGTTTCCGCAGCGGTCAACTTTAATCCACCAAATTTTAAACTCATCTCTGATTTCAAATTATCAATTTCTTCTTGGTTGGCCCCAGCAACTTCTTGCGCGGCCTTCTTGTCCTCTGATTTCAAATCGTTAATTTTAGATTGATATTCAGGAAGTGTTTGCAATTGCGTGAATTTATTTGCCAGTATCTTTGCAATCTTAAACATCGCTTTAAGTTGGCTTCCTTGCTCACCAACCGTCTGTTCGAGTTCTTGCTTCACTTTTGATAAATTGGCCGGATTTTCCGTGATTGAGAATAAACTATCTTCCTCTAATGCGATGAGATATCTAAGAAGTTCTGTCGTGGCATTTATTCGATGCTTCAGCACCGTTGGGTCCATTTTTTCGAGTGCATTTTGAATGCGAACAGATCCTGCGACCACGCCCTCGGCTGTGACAATTGACTGGTTTGGCAGATAGGGTTTCGCCAAGTCAAGAAGCTGAGTAACACTTGGCGAGTGAACTGCATCATTAAATTGTTTCAAAACTTGAATCGGAACAAGGCAGTTGGCTTGGCAGCTAGCACTGACCTGTTGCATGAGCACAGTGATCGCCTCAGACTTAAGAGGTCGCTCAGTTTCCGGATTGCTGAGAATAGAATAGGCTC
>JAYVXN010000547.1:0-9530 GCA_043785085.1 Bdellovibrionales bacterium
GCCAAGTCTGTTTTCTTTAACTTGACGAAACAGTACAAAGGAAAGCCGCCTGCGACTGATGATTTTGGTAGGTCAGCTCCAATTGAGCCAATAGCCAAAAGTGTCACCTATCAACGGGTGACTACAAATCTATCAGCTGTTAGCAAAAATTGTACCTTCAATCACCTCGCGCTCATCCTGCGACCCTTTTCATTCCGTCACAAGGGCTTAAAATAATTCTGGGATTTAAAAAGTTCAGGCTGAAATCTGATGCTCCTCGGTGCACAAAACACTACTCAAATGGACAACGCCCGCACGGTATAGCGCGCTCAAGCCGTGCAGCAGAGCGCGAGGGTTTGCGGTCAACAATGGTGCTACAAGTTGCGGTGGACGTCGCATGTCCGAGAGCGCCATGCACCTGGTGAACGAGGTTTTGCCGGTAAAGCCACTGCGGCAATGGGTCACGTCTTTTCCGATCCAAATTCGACTGCTGCTCGCCGTCAGACCCAAGATCTTAAGCGAAGTGCTAAACATCGTAACGAGCACCATCACCCAGCATCTGTGCCAAAAGGCGGGATTCAAAAAGTCTGAGGCCAAGACCGGGACAGTGACGCTGATACAGCGCTTTGGCGGATCCCTAAATCTCAATATTCATATGCACCAACTCTACATAGACGGTGTTTATGAGCTCGGCGAGGAGGGAAAGCCCTCAGAGTTTCACATGACCAAGGCGCCAACGCCCACGGAACTAGCCGACGTCTTAAACAAAGTCATCGGGCGCACGGTGAAGCTCCTTGAAAAGCGCGGCCTGATCGTAAAAGACGAAGAAGACCATCTCCAGCTGGACTTAAGCGAAGACGACGCCCTGGCAAGGCTGCAAGCCGGTGCCGCAACCTACAGGTTCACGATCGGACCGAATAAGGGCAAAAAAGCACTCACACTCAAGACGGCCGCCGAATCAGATCACAAAGCCAAAAACGGGCTTGTCGCCAACAACTCAGGCTTCAGTCTGCATGCCGGAGTGGCCATAGCGGGTTCGGATCGGGAGAAGATCGAAAAACTCTGCCGCTATATTGCAAGGCCCGCAGTGGCGCTTGAGCGACTGCACCTGGGCGCCAACGGGCAAGTGATCTACACGCTCAAGAAACCTTATGACGACGGCACGACGGCGATCTCCATGTCACCCATGGAATTGATGGAGCGGCTCGCAAGTCTAGTGCCCAGGCCCAAGGTGCATCTGACCAGATTCGCCGGCGTCTTTGCGCCCCACTACAAGTACCGCGCCGTGGTGGTCCCTAAGCCGCCGACTCAGCCAGAGGCGCTAGCCACCGGCGACGCTAAACCCTCAAAGGCCAGAATCTCCAGAGCCCGACTTTTAAAAAGGGTCTTCGGAATTGACATCGAAACCTGCCCTCTGTGCTCGAGCCCAATGAAGATCATTGCCGCGATTGACGACCCAATGGTGATTAAGAAAATCCTGACCCACCTGGGCCTAGCAACCGCGCCGCCAACGCTATGGCCCGCGCGCGGACCACCCGCAACCGTCCACGACGACGCTCAACAGCTCCCAGATTTCTTCACCTGAAGCCGGGCCCTATCCAAAAACGCTCGGCCAAGGTCGAGCTCCGCTCAAAGCCTCGCTAACAAATCGAAAATTCGAGGGAAAACCCAAAATCCCTTGCCGAAAGCCCTCACGCCACCTGAAAATTGAGACCACGGCGCAAAGCTAAGCCCCACGATAGGGCCGCCAATACTCGGCTACCAGCCTGAAAACTCCTATTGTTTGCCTTATCCTCTGAAGATGCCTTCGCGTGCCAGACGCCCCGAAATCTGCTCAGGACTCCAGTCAAGACGAATTCTTTCTTCGACGACCTGCCTGAGCTCGGCGGTCACCTTGATGGCCTTGACTGCCCCTTGCCATCGCGCTGTGGCCTTCTCTTGCGCTTGCTTTGGCCGATAGCCGCGCTTGCCGCTATTCCTCTTCTTTTCTCGGTAAATTGTAGTCCGGTGTAACTTCAGCTTTTTAGCTACTGCTCCCTGACTTTTTCCCGCTCCAACTAACGCAGATATGTGATATCTATCCACCTCGGAAAGGTGACCGCCCATTGCAACTCCTTCTTCGTAGTGGTTGAAGAATTTGCGATGACGGCGGTCTACCTGACCCTTGTCAACTCATTAGCTCGCCGCTAGATGTTGCATTTGTGACTTGAATCCAGGAAGCAAATTATCGCGTGGCGCATGATTTAAGATAGATGAACAATCGAGATCGGTCAAAATACTAATGATTGGCACGAAGCGCCGCTCGTTCGTTCGACTTGCCGGCCAAAAATCCGACTTGTTTCCGCGGAGCCGCGTTTTACATGCGGAACAGACGTCCGAGAAATCGAACGTCAAGCTGGCTGTGAGATCGGCAGTATGATCGACACAATGATCACTTAATTAGAGGGATTCAACTTGCAACTGCTGTCCTTGAGGCGGAGAGCGTGAACACCGGTGACCTTTTGACCTGATTGGGGAAATACGGCGACGATATAGGTGCAGATCGTAGTTTCTTCGAAGCAAACGAAGACTTTTTGCGGGTTATCGTATCCATACAGCTCTATAGTCCCTCCGACGCTGATGTTTGAGGAGTAAGCATTTCCCAATACTGCCGCGTGCTCAAGTCTTGATCCGCAGAGCTCGGCGGCTGCCAAGTTGGAAAGAAGTAATATGGCTAAACTCAGTGCAATTCTCATTTCAATCTCCTGTGTTAGAATTTAAATCGTTACTCGTACTGAAAGCGTAAACCATTGCCTCCGAGGAAACTCTTGCAAAACTCTCACTTCGGGTAAGTGTGTGATTGAAATGGGAAAAGGGATAATAATATTTTGTTTGTAAAAGCCTGCTGTCAAAGATCTTTACGATCTGCACCCAGGCACCGACGTCGGCGTCCCACTCGCCTGAGGTGCTGGACTAGCTTCTCTGTCTCGGAGGTACGGGGCGCCCTGAGGTGTCGTTCGTCCGCAAAATTGATTGTCGCCTAACACCATTGGTAGATCGCATTGACCGGTGAGACATTCTCCCTGTGTGCGTCTCGAAATTGGCGAGCCGGTGCGTGGTCTTACTTTGTCGGCCGTTCGAAGAGTCGTCCAAAAATCCTAAAATTTGAAGCCAACTGAACAATGACCTCAGAATGTTGACCGAAATCATAAATAGTTTTTATTTGTGTACAAGTTTGTCTGCGAAATGAACCTTCTCAAACACACGAATCAAGTGGTTTTAGGACGGCCATCTCTTCAGTCCGTGACTGTCACCCACAGAGCTTGGATAAACCACTTGAGCAAATTCTTGCAAGAACTTGGAAATCAAGTGGGGCCATGGCCAAGCACGCCAATGAAGTTGAACCTCAAGCGACAAAATTCAGATTGAAGCAACAGTTCAAAACTGAGATGGAAGCCGCTTTGGCCCAGAATAAGTGGGCTGAGGTAAAGTCAATCGCGATCCAGGCCATACAAAGCAAAGTGGACCCAAGTCAGGATGACTTTTATAAGATCCAGTGGCTGAACGCTCTCTTTAAACTAGGTGATCATTCCAAGCACGTGCTGGATTCTGAATTTCTCATTGAACAGGCGTCAAATTGGGTGGACAAGAAATGGAGTCCATCTGCCTGGGCAGCTCGAATGCTTACGCGAAAAATTGGCTTTTCGCTTAACATCACTATTTTTGGGCAATATCTCCTCAACTTCAGCCAATTTAGTTCGGATTCAGAACCGCGACGAAATGAACTCTTACAACGTTTTACGGCAAGATATGAACGAGCTTTGGCACTCCTCTCAACCACAAAGACCGAGAAGTTGGACGCAAAAGAAATCTACGAGCCGCTGGCGGTTGCATACCAAGCTTCGGGAAATTCTTCGAAAGCCGCTGAATTCAGGGATAAATTTGAGGCGCAGATCACTTCTCCGCAAAAAGCACATAAACCCCAAGTAACGTGCGAGGGAGGAGTCTGTTGGATATCTACAGACGGAAGCGGCGGTAGTATTCATAAATTTAAGTGCAGTGATGTGTTCGTGTTCGGAATGTAGCAACTGATGGAAATCACAGTTTGGTTGAACCGTCCAGAACGCGCGGGCTCGAGTACCGAAAAAAGTCGATGCAATTTGGACTAAAAGATCAGTGCCATTTAATAAAAGTCGGCTTCAGTGAGTTCAGCTTTTGTTCATCAAAACTGTTTTTGCGTGATTTTTCGGGGGTTCGTTGAGGTATCGCTAATGCGGCAACCGCTTTAAATCGTTTATAGAATCAAAAGGTAACAAGTATTGTTTGTCTGCGAAGCGTTGTCACAACCACTTGATTGGCCCGCGCCATTAGATTTGTTTTGCAAGCGAAACCGGTCCAAAAGTGCTCTTGAAAATCTGACTCGAATTGCGAGCTCATTAATATAAACATCTATGGACACCGAGACATGGTCCAAAAGTCGCTGAGCGGTCGCAGACCGCCCTGGAGTAAAGGACTTGAACCCACGACCCGACGATGATGAATATAGGTTCTCAAATCGAATAAAATCGCCTTCTCTAAATTTTGGCGGATCGAAGTCGGCGAATTTAGAATTGAAGCGGTTTTATGGGCAGCAGGAGAATCAAGTTAACGAATTTCTTCGACCAGATTTTGGTTTCCGATTTTAAAGATTGATTACGTTTGTCTAATGTTTCGACAACTCGGCCCTGTTGCATGGTACTCCTTCAGATTTTCAGCAGACATTTCAGATGTTTCGTTCATGTACGACTGTTGTCAGAGTTTCGCAAGGTTGAAAAATGTATCTTTGGGTTCAGCAACTTAACCATAATTACGGATTTCGATCCAAACGAAAGGAATTTTATGAAGAATGTGATGTTGATGATCTTGGCAGTTTTGACGACCACTCCCTCTTTTGCAAGTGGCTCCTGTGAGGTTCTGGCGATGCAAGCAGGCCAAGCTGTTGCCCAATCAAATGGCTTAACTGGTAACCAAGTCGTAGCTCCCTATTCGGGTTCAGATCAGATCCTAGTCACAGTCGAAGGTGCGCAAACTTACGCAGTGAACTGGGAGAAAAATCTTGGTACGTGTCGCATTTTAAAGGTTGCAGCCCAGCCATATGCTCATGCGAGCAAGCCAGTTTCGAACGCTGACTGTAATATCAATGCACAGCGATTGGCGCAAAAAATCGCTCAATTGAATGGCTTATCAGGCAATACAGTTCAATCTGCGTACTCCTTTGATGGTCGGTTCCTCGTGACGGTCGACAATATGGATATTTACACCGTCACTGCGAGCCAGGACCGCCAATGTATTTTTGAGAATATCTCGCTTAACTAAAACTGCGAACAGCTGAGTTAAACGACTTGCGCTGTTCTGATATCGTCGGTAGACAGATTTTGAGTGGCAAAACCATTATATTTCGATAGGTCAGTGCTCTAACACTGGCCCATCTTTTTGCCTTTCTCCAGAAGAGTGGTACCCAAACGAATTCGAAATATTTCGTCGAGATCCAAATTAATTCGAAAAGTACAAGTCTTACTTACCAAGGTAAAATCGACAAATCACCCTGTAGCCTGCCAATCCATTTTTTAAATTTACCTATAACGGCACGGAGAGAGATCTGCGAATTGAAAAATGCTTTCTCACCAGCTCGAAGTTCGGCAAAACTCGCTTCGGGCGTGCGATCGTCGATGTTTCGCAAACCATCAACGCAACCTGTACCACTGGGGCGGAATCGGTGGATCGATTCGCTCATTCGACAGTCCCGCTGGGCGGTGAAACTTTTATTTCGCTGGCTCAAGGGTCACCTGGACATCCGCAGGCTTCCCGCTAAAACACCAAATGCCATTCGAACTATGCTGGCAACTGCCGTACTATTTCAATTGCTCTTGCAGTTGAAAAAAATCATCGATAAATTCCAAGGCACACTGTGGGACCTCTTGCGGGTCATCCGTTCGGCGATTATTCAAAAAACCCTCTTGGATACTGGCGCTCCGGATGGCTGCCGCTGGAATTCCGCTACCAAAGGCAGTCTTAAACTATGAGATTATTGGAATTAAGCCGGTCAGCCCTGGTCGAAATCCCACAGATACCAATTATTCTCGCGACTTGTGCAGCTTCGCCGCTCAGTCGTTCGGAACGGCTATAGTTGCGGATTTCAGGCTGCGGACCTCTATGGGGCCGCTGCAACAAGGATCTTAAGCCGCGGCACCGAACCAAATTTGGTCAGTTCCATTTTAATCTCCCACAGCTCCTGTTGGCTCACGCGCTGAATCCGAAGATGAGATGGAGCCCGTACCAACGCTTGGGCGACGGCCGCGCTGAGGCACGCCAAAACGGCAGAATGAAAAAAAGCAAAGGTTGAGATCAAAGGAGCTTATTGCCAATTCAAACGTTGGCGGTTGAGGCGGTAGCCTCCGTAGACATTTTCGATGATGTCACTTTCGCCCACTGCGCGCCTGGTTTGACCAACAAGGCGATAAATCTTTTCATCGTGGTAGAGGGGATCATAGGGCTGATTCCAAATTGATTCCGCCATTTCCTCTTTTAAAACAATCTGCGCCCGTTCAATGAGTAACAACAAGAACTTTTGAATCGCCTGATTTTTGATATTGGCGATTTTGACCTGGCCGATACGAGCTTGTTCAGATTCCTGGGACGCCGACCGCACCACCTGACAAATACCAAGGATTGCTTCGAGCTGCTGCATCTCGCGTTGCTCATCAGAAGTGAAGTCAAATAGGTCCTTTTTAATGAGATAGATTTTATAGCGTGAAGCCAGATCTGACACAAAACTCAGTGCTCTGGTTGCTAACTTAGGCCGATTGAGTCCCCAAAGAATCAGGGGCCAATACATATAAAAATTCTCAGATTCTCTCGGACGGTGTTGGGCTCGTAGCTGCCGTTGGGCTCGAAGCGTATAGTTTCGCGCTTCTAGAAAGCGATGCTCAGTCAAGTATTGTTCAAGCACTCCTGTGCGAAACTCAATATGTTCCGGCTGTTTCGGCGAATCTCCGGTTAAGTCATCTCGCAGGAAGCGCAGCCGACGTTCGTGCCGAAATGAACCGACTTTTTTACACAAATTGTCGGCCTCGGCAAAATATTCCAGGGCAGTCGTTTTGTTCTGCGTGGCCCTTTCGACCAATCCCAAATGCAGAAGACAGCGAATTTCTCCATGAACATAATTCGCCGATCGCGCAGCTCCAATGGCAAGATTCAAGCGATGTCTGGCTTCAAGCATACTAGACTGAAAATACGAGGTCAGTGCATTTTGATAGAGCCTCAGGAACCGGCAATAGGAGACTTCTGACCAATTTTCGACTTCACTCCACAACGCCTGTGCCCGCGCGCGTAGCTCGAGGTCATAGTTCATTTCATAACTACCGACGATCCAAAAGAGATAAAAAGCTTTTCGTGCAGGCTCTCGTGTCAATTGAAATTTTTTTGAAGCTTCTTCTCGAATCCCCTCCCAGTCATCAGAGCGACAAATCTTAAGAAATTCGATGAGAGATGGATCAGTGATTTTTTTTTCAAACTCAGACGTATAGGCGACCTCAAATTCGATGAGCCAATCAGGAATCATCAGCTGCCTCCGCCATCGTTTCGAGACACAGGATAGCAGCCCGCTGGATATGCAGCTGATCTATTTTTCAATTCATCCAAAGACTGAATGTTATGAATGGTGGCATTTTTTAAAACGTCGATTGGTAAGACGGAGACCATGCCTTTTGATGTGAGGTGGGATGTGAGCTGAGCCTCAGGACAAATGGCCTCAATGATTCCGCCGACAAACCATTGCACCTGCGGTTGAAGAATTGAACCCGAGACCTGACTCGGTGAAGCCATATAAACCGTGGCACCTGAGCTTCCGGGTGTCGATAAGTTTGTTGAATCTGCCAATGGCAGAAAGAAGCGTTGCAGTTCTTTGACATACGCGACAGTCGGACCCTGTGATGGTTGAATGCTGGCATTCGGGCCAAGTGAGCCGTACTGAAAACTGTAATAACGAAATGCGCGTTGCTCTGCAAACTGCAGATTGAGAGAAGCAACATTGGCGGACCACACCATGGGGTTTGACGGCTTGAGCATTAGAACGACAGCATCAATTGGTAATATAGTTCCTGGATAGGTGAATTCGAAGAGAGAAAAATTTTTGCCGAACTGAAGAGACTGAAGTGTTGGATCCTGTGCTTGTTTCTGGAAAGAGGCAAACGAGTCTCTCAGGTTCTGATTGCTTAAGCTTTGCAAAACATGGCGTGCCGTGATGAACGTGTACGGAGCTATTTCATAAAAGCCGCCAACCACGAAACCACTTGAATTTCTCAGTGCGATCACACGCGGGGTCCGCGGCGGCGCACCCTCCAGGATAATTCGACCCGCCTCACCCGACATGAATTGGCTAGTCATCCTTGTGTGTTTGATGCCTTGTGCGTCGACCCACTCTTCAGTCGCTGTACTGCCGAGCATTGCTGAGCGACTTGGCAAAGCGATCAGCAGCACCAACATGATCGTGCTTTGCGCGAGCAAAGGTTTGAAGAGTCGTTTCATGGTCATTATCGTCGTCATAATCGCCGTCCTTGCTGTTTCCTAAATAGCGAGCCTCAATAGACTAATGAGAAATGCAAGACTGCTGCCAATGTGATAGCAAAATTACGGTATCAGCTGCTCCCGGTCATATTTTTGAGTTGATGCGAATCAAATATTTTAAAGTTCGAATTTCTTAAATGTTTTCCAGATGGTTAGCTATGTATAAAACTTCGACACGTTTTTTTCAGAAGTGCAGTAACGCGCGAAAAAAAATAGTATCTCCAATTTTATGCACCGCTAGCCCCTCTTAAAGTGATCATCTCCTCCCATTTAATTTGCTCCCGCGAAGTTCTGCATTGTTCAAATGAATCATTTCAAATACTTGATGCGTAATTTGGCAGGGAGCAGCTGTTACAGTATTGTTTAGAGAATTGAGTGAGCCTCAGCACAAAGGTCATTCTGTTGGCGCCAAATTGTCGCCTGTGTCGAAACTTTAGCCAGGACGAGGTGCGCAGAGCAGGATGATGAACTTCATTATTCTGGCGTATTCTCAATTGCAGAAAAAGATATCGCAAAGGTGATAAGAAATAATCAGTAAAGCTCTTGAAACTTCGTTGAATGTAGTTCAGCTATCAAAGGAGGAGAATATTTGCGTTCTATGTTTAGATCTCTTTCGTCCTTAAACTGTATGAATTTGGGGTCCAGAAGATGCGGCCTCGAGTAGCAGAAATGGCCGATACAGTTTGCATTAAAAGATCCCGGTCTTTTAATAAAGTTTGGCTTCACTGGGTTCAGCTTTTGTTCATGAAAACCTGTTTATACGCGACTTTTTGAAAGTTCGAGGAGGTTTCGATATCTCCGCAACCACTTATAATCGCTATGGAGTTGAAAAAAACCATGTTGAAAATTGCTGCGGCTCCCTATCAAAAACACTCATTTGGCGGCTGAAAAAAAGCCGCCAATGCACGCGTGTTACGTAGCGCTTGATAAAACTGGTGGCCATGATTGCACAGGACTCGAGCGGGGTG
>JAYVXN010000548.1:0-2918 GCA_043785085.1 Bdellovibrionales bacterium
GATCAGGATGACGTCATTCAAACTCGCTTGGAAGCGTACGATAAAAGTACAAGTCCGTTGAAGGAGTATTTTCGAAAACAGGGTCGCTTTGTCGAAATCGATGGAGTCGGCGCTACAGATGTGGTGTTTTCTCGGGTGAAAAATAGCTTAGTCTAAGTTTTTTCAAGGGAAAAAAGGGCTTTACACCGTATTGCTCGGGTGCTAAAAAGGTCAACCGCAATATTTTTCGAATTTGTTTGAAGACGGCCAGTTTTGAAAAACTATAGTGAAGCCAGCGGGTTAGCGAAGTTAGCGGTGGCTGGTGGAGGCGAAAATGAAAGTCAGAGCTTCAGTAAAAAGAATTTGTAACAAGTGTAAGGTGCTTAAACGCAAAGGCGTTATTCGGGTCATTTGTGAGAATCCGAAGCACAAGCAGAGACAGGGGTAAGAAATGGCTCGAATTGCGGGGGTAGATCTTCCCAGAAATAAACGTATCGTCGTCGCTCTGACCTATATCTTTGGTATCGGTAAAGCGCGTGCGAATGAAATCGTACAGTATGCCCAGATTCCGGATAGCCTGAGAACTGACAATTTGACAGATGCTCACGTTGCTAAAATCCGTGAATACATGGAACAAAATTTTAAAGTTGAAGGTGATTTGCGTCGTGAAGTGGGCCTGTCAATCAAGCGATTGATGGATTTGGGCTGCTACCGTGGAATTCGCCATCGCAAAGGGTTGCCAGTTCGTGGTCAGAGCACTCGTCAGAATGCTCGCACACGAAAAGGTCCGCGTAAGACTGTCGCAAATAAGAAGAAAGTTGTCTAAGGGAGCTGGCTGAATGGCTGCAAAGAAGACTGCAAAGAAAAAGGTCCGAAAATCCGTTACTCATGGACGTTGTTACATCCAGGCGGGCTTTGGTAATACGATTGTTTCAATGACTGATCCAAGTGGCGAAGTGGTCGCTTGGTCAAGTGCTGGACACCTCGGCTTTAAAGGCAGCCGAAAAGGTACTCCATTCGCAGCTCAAGTTGCCGCCGAAGATGCAGCAAAAAAAGCTCTCGAAACGGGTATGCGTTCAGTTGACTTGTTTTTGAAAGGTCCGGGAGCTGGTCGTGAGCCGGCTGTTCGGTCTTTGGCTTTGGCAGGTATTCGCGTTGCTACAATGCGTGATATCACTCCGATGCCTCATAACGGCTGTCGTCCACCGAAAAGACGACGTATTTAAAGCCGATATTTAAGGCCGGAAATTAAGGCCAGAATTTTAGGTTAGAATTTAAGGAGATGTGCTGTGAGCTGTATTCCAAATAGTGTTTGTAAGTTGTGCCGCCGTGAAAACGTAAAGCTTTTTTTGAAAGGCGATCGTTGCTTTTCAGATAAGTGTTCGTTTGAGCGCCGTCCCTATCCGCCTGGACAGCATGGACAGTCACGCTTGAAGTTTAGCGAATTCGCACTTCAGTTGCGTGAAAAACAAAAGGCAAAGCGTTACTACGGAGTTTATGAGCGTCAGTTCCGCCGATATTTTCAAGAAGCAGATCGTCTGCGTGGCGTGACTGGAACTGAGCTTTTGAGCTTGTTAGAGACTCGTCTGGATAACGTTGTTTATAGTTTAGGTTTTGCTTCAAGCCGTCGCGAGGCTCGTCACCTTGTGAAACATAATCATTTTCTCGTGAATGGTAAGAAAGCAAATATCCCAAGCTATAATGTCTCTAAAGGCGATGTGATTGAAGTAAAAGAACATAGCCGTGGTGTGAACAAGATCTTGGGTGCCGTAGAATCAGTCAAGAAGCGAGAGATCCCAGGTTGGCTGGAAGCTGAGCACGCAAACTTTAAAGGTGTTGTCAAAGACATGCCTTCAAGAGAGAATGTGACTCTTCCGGTCGAAGAAAATATGATTGTTGAATACTACTCTCGTTAATTGAGTTGAGGAGACACCTTATGCAAGAGCATTACTATAAATTTTGGCGTGATCTGATTAAGCCAAAGTCTTTTGAAGTAGATCGCGACACTTTACGTGATGATTACGGCCGCTTCATTGTACGTCCTCTTGAGAGAGGCTATGGAGTTACTTTAGGCAATTCATTGCGCCGAATTTTGCTCAGCTCAATGATGGGCTCTGCTGTTTCAGGTGCAAAGTTCGACGGTGTTCTCCACGAGTTTTCGACGATCCCTGATGTTATGGAAGACGTCACTGACATTATTTTAAATTTAAAACAATTGCGATTTAAACAATATTCTCCAGAGCCGCAGACATTGCGGATCGTGAAGAACGGCGCAGGCAATGTCACAGCTCGCGATATTCAACTGAACGATAAAGTTGAAGTATTAAATCCCGATCAGCATATTGCTACCTTGAGTGGCAATGCGAAATTCAACGTTGAATTGTTGGTTTCATATGGTCGCGGCTTTGTCGCAGCTGATGAAAATACTGGCCAGCAAATGCCAATTGGCTATATCGGTGTCGATGCCTTGTACAGCCCGATTCGCCGAGTGAATTACCATGTTTCAAATGCGCGCGTTGGTCAAAGAACTGACTACGATGCTTTGACACTTGAGATTTGGACAGATGGTTCATTAAAACCAGAAGAATCAGTTTCTCTTGGATCAAAAATTCTGAAAGAACAGCTTCAGATCTTTTTAACATTCGACGAAAGCATGGAGCCGGATGTTGAACAAGAAGAGACCAAGTCTCCGCAATTGAATGAGAACTTATTCCGTTCGGTGGATGATCTTGAACTTTCAGTTCGCAGTGCGAACTGCTTGAAGAATGCGAATATTCGCTACATTGGTGAGCTGGTTGCAAAAAGCGAAGCTGAGATGCTGAAAACCAAGAATTTTGGTCGCAAGTCACTCAATGAAATTAAAGAAATACTGGCTGAAATGGGTTTAAACCTCGGTATGAAAATCGATGGTTGGCCTCCTGTTGGTTGGGATCCAAATA
>JAYVXN010000549.1:0-2916 GCA_043785085.1 Bdellovibrionales bacterium
GTCCGCATTTAGGACACTTGAGATGAGTCAAAGGCGTCAGGCGCATCGGCGCATCGGCCGTGCCCTTTTCATATTCGATGCCCTTTTTAAAAAGGAACATATGTGAGGCATCGCAGGACTCACAGTAATAGGGTACAAAAAAAGACTCAACCACTGAGCCTGGCGGTAGAAATCCCGCCAGAATATTGATCTGATCAACAATAACTCGCGCGCAATTGCGAAAAATAAAGGTCTCCCCTAACGAACGCCGCTCTTTCATCCAAATGACCCAGGCCCGAATGCCGGCCGAATTGACCAAAATGATTTCGGAGAGATCAAAAATAATAACCTTGTCGTCAGTGACCGGTGCCGCCTTGAAAGAAACATGTTCATCAATGATCCCTTTGAATTTGAGATTGAGACCATCTTGATTTTTGCTTGTTGTAATTTCTAAGCCGCTCATTCTGTCCAGTTTCAAAGTGTTAAACTGTTAATAGCATTCCTTCATAAGCAAAACCCCACTCTAGCTTTGGGACAGGCTTGCCGGTACTTTTAATACCTTCCATGATGGCGTTAAAATAATCACGCGTTTGTTCTTCTGCGTCGGCGATCTTTTCGTCACTGGCCGCCGGATCATGATGCACGAAAAGAATTTTTTTAACGCCTTCGCGAATAGCGATATCCAGACCGATGGGTGCGGCCGCATGCCCCCAGTTGATTTTTTCCGTGGCTTCAATCAAGGTATATTGGCCGTCAAAAACCATCAAGTCGACCCCTTGATAAAGGGATAAGTCAGGCCCTAAATCGGCAGCGGAAACCCTTGTCGCCTCAGTATCGACACAATAAGAAAAAATCCGCTCGTGACTCACGATTCGATATCCCCAACACGGATCGGGATGGTCAAGCTCATAGGGCGTGAGTTCGATATCTGCAATGCGTGCTTTCGCCCGCGGCTCAAGCTGATGAAAGCTGATCTGTGAACCCAAGTGCTCAAACGGCACTGGAAAGAACGGTTTGGTAAATACCTGGCGAATAATTTTCTCAAGATTTGGCTGAACCGCGTGAAAATGAATTTTGTTTCCTGGAACAAAGAGCGGAATAAAAAACGGCAGCCCGATTAAATGATCCCAATGAAAATGAGTGAAGAAGATATGGACTTCGCCTTTGCCAGCGCCACAAGGCCCCCCCATGAGTTTCTCACCCAAGCGGCGAATGCCACTGCCGCCGTCGATAATGATGCTTTGCCCAGGTGTGATGACCTCAATGCACGCCGTATTACCGCCAAACCCATGGCGCGTGAACGGCGGCAAAGTAGCAAGAAAATGTTCAATATCAGTTTTCTGACGATGGCCTCGTTCGAAAAAGGTATTTAAAACCTGACGCAGGCGTTGTTCGATTCGTTCCGGCGGGATCGGCGAAGGCAAAGAACCTCTCACGCCCCAAAGCATCACTTTCATTGGCATAATATCCAATTTAACTCATTGCCCAACTAGGCACAATTTGGCGCCAGTGAAACTGGTCCCACCCATGCAGCGTTACCTGGTCCTGACTCGCGGGCACGAGTCAGGACCAGTTCATGCTGTCAGCGTTAAAAAAGTGCGTCACTTGTACTCAATTTTAACAATCTCAAGTTCTTCGTCGCCTTTAGGAGTCTTGAGGGTGACCACATCATCGACCTTGGCTTGCAACAAGGCTTTGCCAACTGGTGAATTCCAGCTGATGCGTCCTTGACTGGCATTGGTTTCATCGATGCCGACAATTTGATAGGTTCGCTGCCTTTGATCTTCGTCTAGAACGGTGACGGTGGCTCCGAACAAAACTCGATCGGCCTTTTGAAGAGCTGGGTCAACAATTTGGGCTGCGTCCATTCGCCGCTGCAAGAACCGCAGACGTTTATCAATCTCGCGCAGACGCCTTTTACCGTAAATATAATCAGCATTTTCAGAACGGTCGCCATTGGAAGCGGCCCATGCCACGGTTTCCACGACCTTTGGACGCTCGACACTTAAAAGCTGATGGATTTCCGCACGCAATTTTCGCGCGCCATCCGGAGTCATATAGTTTTTCGTGCCAGTCGGCAGACTCGATCTTTCCGAGTCATCACTTTCAATCTCGGAATCAGCCGCTTCATCGTCAGCAATTTCATCTTCATCAGACATACAAAATCCTTTTAGGTTAGTTATGATCGCAAATTCAAAAATGGTCAACCGCCGCCAAACACTGTTACACTTGAGATATGTCGCTTTTGATGCACCCATCGGGTGGCCTGACTTATCATTTGAAGGCACTTCGCTATCGCCATTCTTTGTGGCGACCGTTTCGGGAAACTGTTGGACTTTGGTTGAGCACCTGGACGCCACCACAAACAAAACTTTTGCTGTTTGGCAGTAGCGGTGGGTATTGCGTACCGCCAGCCTTTCTCCGGAAGTTTTCAGAAGTCACTTGTATTGAACCTGATGTTTTCGCCCGTATGATCCTGCGGCGGCGCCTGCCCCGAGTCCGTTTCGCAACACTCTATCATCTACTAAATCAGGTCAGTTTTCTCGAATGGCAGAAGTTCCTGCATGAGCACCGCGATCATGCTGTCTTGTTCAGCAATGTTTTGGGCCAGCTCGCGTTCCTGCAGACATCGAATATTGAAAAGGCGCTTGAGCAGCTTTTTTCGGCCCTCGAAACATCCTCATGGGCGAGCTTTCATGACCTTTTTTCAACGACGGAACCTATTTTACAAGATCAGTCCATTTTAATTTCTGAAAATTTTCAGATCCTACCGTACTTTAGCTCCGTGCTGCCGATTGCCGCCACAGTGATTAATCATGAGACCTTCAACGTCACGCAAAAATTTGCAAAAGGAGCCGTGCCTGCGTCCTGGTGGCGAATTTCTCCACGTGCCAATCATCTCATCGGTTTTATGGCGCAAGTAAATGATGGCGCAAA
>JAYVXN010000550.1:0-2905 GCA_043785085.1 Bdellovibrionales bacterium
TTGTGGTACAGCGAGGGCAAAGGCTTCAGTATCAACTATAACGTGCCAGCAGGAATGTGCGATTATTATGTTTATTCGCCGTATTGGTTTTATCAATACGCTCCTGGCTCGGCGAATGGCACCTACCAATATAAAGTGGACCAGACCGGCGCGATCACTCTCGAAAATAACATGGGTGGTTTAGTTACGTACAATGCGGCTACGAATAGCGCACCGATTTGCAAATATGATTATAGCAACATTCCAAACGGGCCGAATTGCTGTGAGGGAAATTATACAAAGATTGTGCGAACTACGAACGATGGCGGTGCTACCTATACCTCGACGTCGTCGACTGGCTCCTGGCCAGGAAAATGGGGAAACTGCGCCAAAAGCGGTGCCGTCGATCCATCAGCTGCACCACCCATTCCTCGCGAATCTCTTCATAATTATCCGGTGAGCTTGATCGCCGATACGCTAAATGGAAGCAATCCTTCGATGAATATCACGTCAGCTTACACGCACCAGTTAGCAAGTTCGATCTGGACTGCGAATTTTATGACCGGAGCAAATCCGACGGCGATCACTGGTCCCGGGGGCGTGCCAGCCGGTAATCGCTACTATACTTTTTTCTGCCTCGACCATGCCTATGAGGCCAAAGCAATCATCAGCCTTCAGGTTCGTAGGTGGACACTGATGACTGAGCTCGCGAAAAAATCAGCCGGCAACCCAAACTCGGGTGGCTTTCCGACGTTCACAAATGATCCGGTCACTGGTTTAGCTTATGATTTTTATTATAATTGGGACGATCTCACCAACGCACCGCTGAGCCTGACCTATCCCGGCGCCAACATGTAATCTGGGCCTAATACAAAACCCGCGTCTTAATACTCGTCTCCAGCCGCGAGATCTTCTCAACCGCCTGATCCGCCTCACCGATACCCATGTCCATCACGAGATAACCGATGGATGAATCCGTCGATAAGTACTGCGCCTGAATATTCACGCCCAAGCCAGAGACAATCCCATTGATTTCACCGAGAACGCCGGGCACGTTTTTATGGACGTTGAGAATGCGGTGTGAATCTTTATGAATCACTGGCAAATCGACATTTGGAAAATTCACGGCACCACGGGTGCTGCCGTTTTTTAAATAGCCGGTCAAACTCATTGCGACTTCGACACCGATGGCCTCTTGGGCCTCTTCAGTGCTGCCCCCGATATGCGGCGTCAGGATCACGTTCGGCAGACCCTGAAGTTCAGTCGTAAACTTATCTTTATTACTCGATGGTTCTTCTGGAAACACATCAATGGCGGCACCCGCGCAATGTTTTTCGCGAATCGCGTTGGCGAGATCACCGATGTTCACAACCGAACCGCGACTTGCGTTGATTAAATGCACGCCTTTTTTCATCTGGGACAATTCATGACCTGTGATCATATTGCGCGTTTGCGCTGTATCCGGAACATGCAAGGTGATAAAATCAGAGGCTTTCAAAAGATCGCCCAGCTCAACTGAATGCGAATTGCCGAGCGGAAGTTTTTTGACAATATCATAAAAAATCACGCGCATGCCGAAGGCTTCAGCCAAAACACTGACCTGACTGCCAATGTGGCCGTAGCCAATAATGCCTAAGGTCTTGCCACGAATCTCGTGGGCACCTTCAGCTGATTTTATCCAGCCGCCTTGATGCGCTTTGGTATTGCGATCACCGAGTTGGCGCGATAATGCGACAATTTCACACAAAACTAGTTCAGCGACACTTCGAGTATTGCTGTACGGCGCATTGAAGACCGGAATTCCAAGCTGATTGGCTTGTTTACCAGCAACCTGATCGGTGCCAATACAAAAGGCACCAATCACTGTGAGATGCGGATTTTGACGCAGAACTTTTTCAGTTAGCTGAGTTTTTGAGCGTATACCAACAGCGTCACAGTCTTTGAGCCACTGAATCAATTCATTCTCGGGTGGAGAATGTGACTCAAGGCGAACCTGATACCCCTCACGCTCCAATAGGTCTTTGGCAAGAGGGTGAATTCCTTCCAATAGCAAGATGCGCGTCGGATGATTTGGCATAGTGGATAAATATTGTCATAAGCTCGCTAAAATGAATAGGATTAATTCACAAAAGGATCGGAGAAGTTTTGGCTCTTGAGCGATTGAAACTCCTAGTCGTAGACGATGATGATTTGATACTGCAGAGCATTCGAATCACGCTGCCGCAACCTTGGCGTTTGACTGGAGTATCTGCTCAAAAGGAAATTCCGAATGAGTCGTTTCATGCCGCGTTCGTCGACATGCACTTGACGGGTAATCTTGCCCGCGCCGAAGGTGTGGATATTATCAAACACCTCGCAACGCTGCATCCGCACCTCGAAATTGTCGCTATTTCCGGAGATCTTGATCGCACTCTCATGGAAGCTTGTTTGCGCGCCGGTGCTTCACGCTTTTTAGCCAAACCACTCAGTCCCGAAGAAATCCTGCTCACCTTAGAAAAAATTGAGGCCTTAAATCTTTTACGTGAAGCCTCGACTCGCACTCACACCAAGGCTTCATGGATCGGCCAAAGCCCCGCGTCCGTTCAGGTGCAGCGGCAAATCGCCGCACTCCGCGGAGAAGCTGGCCCCATTCTCATTGAAGGTGAATCCGGAACTGGCAAAGAAGTCTGCGCGCAGCTCATTCACTCACAAGAAGCTTCCCGACCGTTCATTACGATCAACGTGGCCGCCTTGCCAGAAAATGTTTTTGAATCTGAATTTTTCGGCCATGTCCGTGGCGCATTCACGGGGGCCGAGCAAAACAAGATGGGTTTGGCCGAGGCCGCGCACGGCGGTGATCTGTTTTTAGATGAAATCGAAGCTCTGCCGCTCTCCCAACAGGCCAAGCTTTTGCGCTTTTTGGAAAATGGTGAAGTGCGGCGGGTCG
>JAYVXN010000551.1:0-26921 GCA_043785085.1 Bdellovibrionales bacterium
CAGAGGTTTATTCCAATTTTCGTGCCCAAAAAATCACTGTCGAAGTTGTCGACAAATTCAAAACTTAGGGTGTGGGTGAATCCGATAACCTGAATAATAAGGCGTAGATCTTTGTGGTAGTAAGTTGCCCGCGAGATGCCCATCATTTTACACGCCTGCGAAACTGAGCAAATTCTCGGAGGTGATCACGGATGAATCTTCGTTTTTGACTTGTCGTAAGTACTCGATCATTTTTTTTAACATCAAGTTCTCAAGGTAGAGATCGGCAATCTCTTGCTTGAGGTTACGAACATGGGACTCAACCTGAAGAAGCTTGTTCTCCGGAGAAATCACCTGATTTTGTTTCAACTTTCGTTGCTTAGGACCCGTTAAACAATAACCTTTACATTTGGCCTCCCATCTTCGGGCCAGCTTTGAGTGCTCCTCCCTCAGACATTCTCGACGTAGTACTTGGCTACGCCTTCGAATGCCTTCAGTCCGGTGCCCTCAAATCTCACCCAAATCTGGGCGCCAAATGTAAAGGTTATTGATTAACGGGTCCTTAGGCCAGACTCCACCATTTTCGCTCCCGCGAAAGTTGGATATTGAACATTTGGAATTCCTTAGAATTTTGTTGTTGATCGTCGAATAAGAGCCTGCTTGCATCACGCGTAAGCCCGATCCCTATGGCATGTCAAAGCAGCCGCTGGATCAAATCAAAATCGTCGGCAGCCCCGAAGGCCTCTTACTGGACGGAAATTTACAGCGGGTCCAGAAAAACGATCTTGCCAACGAACCACGCGATAGACGTTATGGCACTAAATTGGTTTTTCGTCCAGAAACGAGGCTCACTACAAAGCTGATCACGGCCAATACCAAGAAGACAAATAAAAGTGTCCGGGCAATTTCCATTGATATTCCGGCAAATCCGGTGGCACCCAAAAGGATGCCCACCAAAGCTAAGACAAAGAAAATAATGGCAGCGCGCAACATGATTACCTCCTAAAAATAATAAATCAGCGCTCGCGCGGCGCGAGCAAACGAGTCGACTAAACTAAATTTACTGCAATTGCTGTGCCGGTGACTTTACGTGGCCAGATGTAAAAGAATTGAGATGAGTGCAGAGATCGAAAACTTTGGGGCAAATTTCCTATGTGATGGCGATGAAAACCGCCCCGTCAGGAGGATTTTTATCAACGATGAATGCTGGGTGAGCTAAACCTGATCTTGAGGGTGTTTTCGAAAACAAGACAGGCGCTTAAACATTGGCGAATACTTCGCTCAGTGCTGAGCCGGTAGAGCCGTCTTTTGACTGTCCGGAATAGGAAACAGTCGAGCTAATCTTAGCACGGCATAATTGAGCGCGGAAGGGTTGATCGGTTTTGTGAGATGCTCATCACAACCGACTCGAAAGCAGCTTTCTCGATCTTCACGCAAGGCATGTGCCGTGAGTGCGATAATCGGACGCCGATAATTTTTAGATCGAAGGTAATGAATGGCATCATAGCCATTCATAATCGGCATCTGAATATCCATGATGACAATATTGAAGTTATTAGAAAGCGCTTTTTCACAGCCCTCTTTGCCATTGTTCGCAAGCTCGACCTCCGCTCCGCGCATGGTGAGCAATCTCTTAATGAGGATCTGATTATCGGGAGTGTCTTCGACGACGAGAACGCGAATACCCTGAAGATTGGCCTCGCCAGCCGATTGACTGGCAGCGCTATTGCTTTCATTAATCAAAACATTTGCGGAGGTCCTGCGAATGTCCGCAGCAATTGTAATAATGAATGTACTGCCGTCACCGGCTTCACTTGAGGCTAACACCAGATCTCCCCCAAGAGCGCGGGCCAAGCGCCGCGAGAGCACGAGACCTAGACCGGTGCCGCCAAATTTTCTCGACATCGACGGATCGCCTTGCGTGAATGGTTCAAAAATTCGCTCTCGTTGGGAGTAGGGGACGCCGATTCCTGTGTCGCGCACCGAAATCGCGATTTTGGGCACTGCTTGGGAGGCGACGGGAACCGATTTCAGCGTTACGTCCACCTCTCCGTGATGACTAAATTTGATGGCGTTGCCAATAATATTCATCAGGATTTGCTTGAGGCGCAATGAATCTGAAATGACCTCTTTAGGTGCATTGCGATCGGCATGAAAGTAAAGGGACAGCCCTTTTTTCTGCGCCTTGAGTTCAAAAAGCGAAACGACCTCATTGATGCTTTGCAAAGGCGAAAAGCTCAGGGCTTCGATCTCCAGGTGCCCGGCTTCGACTTTTGAGAGATCTAAAATTTCGTCGACAATGCGCGAAAGTTGTTGGCCATTGCGACTTATAATTTCTAGATACTGGCCGCGTTCAGGTCCAGAAAGTTTTTCGTCCCGCAAAAGATCGCTAAAGCCGAGGATCGCGGCCAGAGGTGTGCGGATTTCATGTGACATATTGGCCAGAAAGGTTGATTTGGCGCGACTGGCTTCTTCGGCAAGGGTTTTGGCTGTTTGCAACTCTGCCTCTATTTCTTTACGGTGGCCAATATCGATAAAGGCTCCCCGAAGAAGAGTCGGTCGACCATTTAAATCTCGCCCCACCCGACCACGCGCCGAGAGCCAGTGCACGGACTGATTGGGCCAAACCACGCGAAATTCATGAAAAAACTCATTTTCGGACTTTGAGGCACTCACATTTTGCAGCCGCACCCGAAAGCCGGCTTGGTCCTCAGGAAAAATGAGATCCAGCAAATGGGCAATATTAAACTCCGGTAAAGGCTCTTTAAAGCCAAACAGCCGGTCATGATTTTCTGAGCGAAGAAAATCACCGCTGTCGAAATTATATTCCCACGTCGCCATTTGGGCGTTATCAAGTGCGAGCTCGAGCCGCTCGTGCGTACGTTGCAGATCCAAAGTGGTGCGCTTTTGCTCGGTTAAATCCATTGCAAATAAAACTTGTTCAGAATGGTGATTGGCTCCCAGTATTCCGATACTTATCAAAACAGGAATGGTCTGTCCGTTTTGCACGGTGAATTCTTTTTCATAGGGTTTAACGGTCCCGGCACTCGATAATTCAAATTCCGCCTTTTGATCAATTTCATGCCATCGCGCCGGCGTGAGTGTCCTTAGATTAATCTGTTTCAGGTCAGAGATCTGAACTAATCCCAACATCTTACGAAAAGTTTCATTGGCCTCAAGTAAATTTCCGAACGAGTCTGTAAATGCCACTCCCACTAGATTTGCATTGATGAGACGTTGCGCTCGGTCTTGAGCCGCTTGCAATTCGACATTTCTTTTTGCAATGCGATTAAGTACGTCCTGATGATTTTGGTAAAGCTCTTGGAGCTGCGATCGAGAGAAAAACGCAATAATCAGGCCGACGCCAAGAGAGGTTAATAGTCCGCCAAAAGAGAACGCCCGCGACTGCCAGCTGGCCTGAGCGCCGAGGCCGGCACGGTGATGTTCCTCTTCTGCGATCAATTGGTGCACAGCTTGGCGTAAACCAGTCATCAACACCTGGCTTTGGTGTAAGCGCACGGTGCCCTGGTTGAAATGGCCCTGTTGTTTCATGCCGATGTGTTGATCCAAAACTACCCACCACTCTTCAAAACGTTTGCGAACGTCCTGAAGAACTTCGAGCTGTTCCCGGTTGCCGGTTAAAAGCTGCTCAAGGGTGGTCAGATGGCTTTCAATTTGCCCGCGAAATCGCGGAACTGTTTCCAAAAACTCACTTGAGCCGGCAATTATAAAACCGCGTTGACCGGCCTGTAAATCAGCCAGTGATTTCTCTAATGAATTGGCGGTCTCGATGATCTGGTCCGTCTTGCCAAGCGAGCGATTGAGTCGATCAAGATTTTGCACTTGCAAAATCAGTACGGCAGAAATCAGAATCATCGCTAGGATTGGAATTAGTATTGCTCGTCTGGCAAGATTACGAAATATCTTTTGACTGTGCGCGAGATCTTCAACCGACGTCATGTGGCCCCTTTATTCAACCAGCATTTTAAATGAGATAGAATCGAAATGAGTTAAGAAAAAGGCACGTACTTTTAGAAGATGTGCTTTAATTTACAAGTTGCCGCAAGTCTTACTGGACTTCAGGTTGAATTGATTCTTGCATATGGCGACGATACAGCCATTGACTTTAGCGTTCCGCAAATCAAAATGAAATGACAGGATAAAAAAACAAGGATCACTGTGCTGAATCGACTCATCATTTTAACTGTTTTGGCGGCCGTTCATTTTGCCCAGGCGCAGAAAGATGATGCGGTTGATTTGGCGAGGTTGGTGCGCACGGCCGAAGCCTCAAAAGGTCAATGCGAAGACCCGGCCGCGTTTCTTAACAATTCAGTGAACCGGGTGCTGGCCACTAACTCCGGAATTCGCCACTGGCGACCCCAGTCGGAAGAGCAACTGGAAAAACTTTTCGTAGCTCTAGAAAAGTATCAAAGTATTGGCGCAGAGAGTGCCGCCGCTCTCTCGTTGGCGGCTCATGGGCACTTTGCCAATTTAAACCCTCTTCAACCGCCGCTTCATCATCTCAGTCAGTGCCATTTTCAAGAAGTGACTCGCGCCATCGGCCAAATGATCAGCTATTTTCACGAGGCCAAGGTGAGCAAGAGTAAACGCCGAAATTTTTCTGAAGTTATCCTAACCTTTTTAAAAAATAATTGCCGTGGACCGAGCTTCATCGCCGATTTACAGATGAAAATCGATTTCAGCTTGAGAACAATGGACCTTGGTGTGTTTTTGCCAGAACCCGAGGCGGAATTAAAACTGCGGCAATTGCAAAAAACCGCCGCTGATTTGCTAGAAAAGCATGCCAAATATGGCGAAAAATCCATAAATGCAGTGAATATCCAATCCGAATTGAACTCTACCGAACCACTGTATAAAGACCTGCAAAATACGATTTCATTGTTTCGCTTACCTTAAGTAAATTAGATTGAGAATTTTGCGTGCTTCTTCATCTTATTTTTTTTGTCGATTTCTGAAGTGAATCGGCGAGCTCATTGAGCCGCTGAGCGATGATTTTCATTTCATCGTCCTTGCGGAGTTTAAGGCGTCCTCTGAAATCGCCCTGAGCCATCGCCAGAAGCTGTCTTTCAATGGCAATCATGGGACCGACAAAGCGATGTGACATCAAAAGGCTAATCACAAACGAAAACAATCCCACCCCTAAGAATGCTCCAAGACATATCCAAACCATAAAAGCCGAGTATTCGGTACGAATACTATCCATTGCTTTGGCATTGCTTAAGAGTGAGGTCAATTGATTGATCTTCCAAAGAGAGAAAAAGTTCAGTAAGGCCACTGAACCTAAAACCACCGCCAGCATTTGTGCCGCAAATTTGCGTTGTGTGATGGGGTTGACATAGTAATTTCTCAGCTTCCTTTTCATTGGAACTGTCGCATCGGTCGGATCGATATTTGCGACCAGGGCCAGTTTCGTTACTGGTTTTGCCATGGCTCCCTCCCGAAAAATAGACAAGACGCAAACGTCCTATCGGGTTCTCGAGAGTCATTCTCAAGCACTATCTTAGAACTATCTTAGAATTTGTCGCCGCAAAATTTTAGAATTCCCATCCTGCGACGAGAATTGGCTCACCTCGAGACGAAAAGGCAGGTAGGATCAGGGGCTCAAAGCGACTTTGACCCTCAGGTAAAGAAGAGGACGTCCGATGATTGCCTCGGGTGACGATTTTTCCAAAGCTATAACCCATGGCCGCAGCAATCGGAAAATCACTAAACCAATGAATACTGGTGGCGACCAGGCCAACTGAAATCCATGCCATTATCGGGTAGCCGACGTAAGGAATCCATTTTTGTTCAGGATAGTTTTCCTGAATGACCACAAACGTCGTTATCGCAGTTGAAAGATGCCCTGAGGGCATAGCATCAAATTTTTGAAAGTCTTTTAAAAATTCAAGCTGATCTGGAAAAACCCGCCACACACCGGTGCGTTCTTCCGAACTAAACGGGCTCTCTCGACCCGTGACATGTTTGACCAATTGGACAACAATCCCTGTCGCCAGAATTGACTCGGTGATTTGCGCGGCGGTGCGCAGTCCGCGGCGATTTTTTTCCAGTATTCCGTCTGCCAAAAATGCGCCGACGATACCGAATTGAAAAAAACCATCGCCCATGCTGACGCCCATATTGCTAATTTTATGAAAACCATCCAGTTCCAAAAACGGTGCTCGATGCACCTGCCAGATTTCAAAATCGGTCGTCACCTCAATTGACGTCATCAGAAGAAGACCGCCCAGGAGTGGCGCATTTTCTTTAGTAAAGGTCTCTTTTCCGAAGGTTTTAATATCGCTCGGCAAATGTAAAAAAATATCACCGAGTTTTGGGACGGCTAAAGCTTCATCGTCCATCGTCTCAGCGTGAGCTCCGAAACTCGAGGCACAGAATAGAAATAATAAAATCAACAGTTTCATAATAAAAATCCCACAGACAACGCCGGTCCATGAATGAAATGTTCGCGGTAATCCGCATAAAAATAATTGAGTTGCAAAAGCAGGTCGGCGTACTGGGTCGCCACTATTCCGTAGCCGCCGCCTAGCTGATAAAATGTGTCATTGAAATTTGCGCGCGCATAGTTTGGATGTTCAACCACTCGAACCAGACGGCTATCACCGATATCTAAGCGGGCAAACCAACCGGTCCCGACATGTTCCGAAATAAAATAATTGGCGCTGAGATTTAAATTGTAGACGTCAAACGATAAACTGTTTTGCTCTTGCCACTTTCGTGCATACGTTTCCAGCACACCGTTAAAGGCGAGACCCAGCAAAAATCCGCTGCCTAAGCGATGATAGACGGCCGGCATATCAAAAGTGGCCGCATATTGGCTGCTTCCACCCTGAGCTTTCTGAGCATCAATGTCGCGTTGAAAATCTGGATCATAAACGGGGCGACTGATCCCGGAAGCCAAATAAAAATACCACTGATCTCCTGCAGGAGCCGGGACGGCTTCACTTGCTGCCAACGCAACCGCCGCTTGCAGAAAAACGCTGAGCATGATGGTTAAGCCAAGAATGTGATTCTTCAATGTTCGGTCTGTCATCGCTTATCCCAGAAAATCTGGCATTTTTACACTAGAGTCAAACTGGCTCTACTGCACCACAGCCATTAATGCGCGTTTACTTTAGTATTAGTATCGATGAAAAAATAATGTAAACCTTTTATTTGAGGCCTTTTACCGCTTTTTAAGTTTTACTTTAGTCAATTATTTCGGTAAACCTGCGTCTTCGGGTCATAGATTTGCTAATTGGCACCGGCTTTGCTTACCATGCGTAGCCAGAGTCAATAGTTAACCACTTAACTTCGGGTCATACGGCACGCCGAGCACCAGAGAAGTTAAACATTAGGGGGATGTCGAATGAGGGGAATCGTTTTATCAACACTTGTCTTGGGCTTGCTGTTCAGCGCTCCGAGCTTTGCAAAAACAAAGAAATCTAAAAAGAAAAAGACTTTAACTCAGGTTTCGATGACGGCTCCTGGCACTGGTCAGACATCTGGTCAGACATCTGGTCAGACATCTGCAGACCAGAGTTCACCCGTCACTCAGAAAGTGACGCAGCCCGGTCAAACAGTTCCTGCTTCGATCAAAGTTGCCCAGGTTTCTGATTCTTCAAATTCCGGTACGGTTCAGGTGCCTTCGTCTACAGCGACACTGACACCTTCAGCAGCGGCGACAGACGCAACTTCGACGGCGAATTTAAGTCAAACTGTCAAAGCGACTAAAAAGCGCAAAATCAAAGGCGAATACTGGGGCCGTGCCCTGGTTGCAGCTCCAAGCCTTCATAATCACGAAGGTGCACAAAGCACCACGAATTTCGCCGGAATTAAATTTGGCTTAAGTGATCACCAATCAGTTTCACTTCGCCAGGGCTTCACTGTCATCGGACCTCAGGGCGAGAAGAGCAGCGAAACTCATATGGAAGATATTTATATCAATTACGGTGATTCAAAGCTGTTTACTTTTTTGGGTGATGGTACGGTCACAAATTTTAATCGTCTCTACATTCCAACTGGTGAAGACTCACGATATGTCTCAAAAACTCAAGGCAAATTGTTGTCTTGGTGGATTTTCTCAAAGCCGGTGACCCCGACAGTTAACTTGAATTGGCACACCTATGCGATTGGTTTTAACAACTCAATTCAGGGTGGCTTTCATAAGACTGATGCCAAGGGCAACGTGACAAAAGTTATTGCGAATAGCGACTTGGATCTTTCTTATTTCGGTGAAGTTGAATGGAACCCGAGCAAAATTCTCAGTGCTTCAACCTCATTCGGTATCGATAATTCTTGGTTTCACCCAACTCCTGGTTATGGTGATCCGATGCGTTCACATAATCTTGACTTGTACTCAACTGTCACTGTGACGCCGATTCCGCAGTTTTCAGTTACGGCTGGATTCTATGACACTCCAGACATATATGCCCCGACTCACAGTTTACAGTGGTTCCGTGACGACGAAATGACTTACGTTTTTGTCCTGTCTGCTTCAATCTAAATAGATCTGCCTTTAAAACAGGCAGATTTTGAAATCTGTAAAATTAAACAAATGGCGAGCTTAAAAAGCTCGCCATTTTTAGTTTGATGGTGTTTAAAGAGTTCCAATCAGCTTTGATTATAAAACAGGAGACTCACTCTTGGCTCCGCTGCTTCGTTTTTCCGTCTTTTCATTTCTGACGTTTTCATTAATTTATATATTGGATCGGCCCTTTGGGATATTGCCGCCGATTGGGCGTTTTCTCAATCCCGTGTCTGGCATTTGGCATCAGCCATTGGATGATAACTTCGACAATCATTTAAGTCTTCCGGCGCTAAAAGCCTCGGCACAGGTTTGGTTTGATGACGATCGAATTCCGCACGTCTTTGCCGAAAATGATGAGGACCTCTACTTTATCCAAGGTTATTTACTGGCGCGCGATCGGCTTTGGCAGATGGATTTTCTTTCGCGCTTGGCCAGTGCCCGGCTGTCCGAAGTAATGGGTGAAAAGACCGTCGAGTTTGACCGTCTCTTTAGTAAGTTGAGTCTTCTTGAAGCCGCGCGCGATTCTTTGCGCATGATGAATGAAAACCCACTGACGCGTCTGGCTCTTGAATCCTACACCCGAGGCGTGAATAGTTATATTGAGAAATTGCGACCCGGTGATTATCCGTTTGAGTTTAAATTACTCAACTACCAACCGGAACCTTGGACGCCGTTAAAAAGTGCCGTCTTAGTTAAGTTTATGGCGTTTCAATTAGCCGGCCACAGTATGGACGTCAGACTTTCTCGCAGCCTCGCTAAACTCAGTCTTCAGGACTTTAACGAGCTCTTTCCATTGGAAATGCCGATTCAGGAACCGGTCATTCCAAGAGGAACAAAGTGGAATTTTAAAGGTCTTTCGCAAGAACTGCCGCCTGAGCAGCCGTATCAGGCCGATGTTGATAAAATCACCCCGCTCCCGACACCGAATCCATCCAACGGCAGTAATAATTGGGCGGTGATGGGGCAGAAGTCGACGACGGGCTTACCGATTCTCAGCAATGATATTCACCTGGATTATTCGTTGCCAGCACTTTGGTACACGATCCAATTGCACTCACCCACGCAAAACGCTTTCGGTATCAGCTTACCAGGCGGTCCAGGCGTGGTTCTTGGCTTCAATCAATCCCTTGCCTGGGCGGTCACCAATGGCGGTTCGGATGTCATGGATTGGTATGAGTTAAAATTTCGCAACGAAGAAATGAAAGAGTATTTTTATGAAGGAGAGTGGCGGCCGGTTATCATTGAAGACCGCGAAATCAAAGTGCGCGGCAAACCGCCAGTAAAAATATCTCTGCGCCGCACTCATTACGGACCAATTGTCTACAACGATGATGAAACCCCACTTCGTTCGCAATACGCAAAAGGCCTAGCCATGCGCTGGGCGGTGCTTGAACCTTCCAATGAGTTTTTTACTTTTTTAAGTATCAATCGCGCCAAAACGATGGAGGAATGCCATCACGCCTTAGCGGATTATCAAACTCCAGATCAAAATTTCATCTGTGCCGATAATCAAAACAATGTTGGTATTTTTCATAGTGGCCTTTATCCAATTCGCTGGAAAGGCCAGGGCCGTCTGGTGGGCGATGGCGCAAATAAACTTTATGAATGGAAAGGCTGGATTCCGAAGGAGCAAATTCCGCAAATCATCAACCCAGAGCGAGGTTTTGTCAGTTCTGCAAATCAAGCGCCGACGGATGAGACTTATCCGAACTATCTTGGTTGGCCATTTGAAATTCCTTACCGAGGTGCCCGTATCAACGAAATTTTATCTAGTAAAGAAAAGTTTTCGCCCGAAGATATCCGCAAAATGCAAATGGATACGACTAATATTCTAGCTCGCCGGGTGCTGCCGCACTTACTGGCAGCACTTCAAGGAGTGTCGCTAACGCCAAGACAAGTTAAAATCAAAAATCTTTTGCAGCAGTGGAACTTTCAGCACGACATTAAAGCACAGGCCGCCACGTTTTTTGATTCGTGGTGGGATGAGCTGGTGACACTGATGTGGGCTCAGCATTTTCCGAACCGGGATACTTATATGTGGCCGCGTCCGGATTTTACCGAGCAATTAATTATCGATCATCCGCAATCAAAATGGTTTGATTTAAAAAACACCCCGGAAATTGAAACTTTGAAAGAAATCGCATTTCTCAGCTTTAAAAGCGCTGAGGACATCACCAGTCATCACGACCCCGAAGCCATGCCTAAAGCTTGGGGTGAAGAGCAAAAGACAACCTTTGACCACTTAGCAAAAATTCCTGGATTGGGCTTGCCGAGTTTTTCAGTGGGCGGTGATTATCGAACGATATTTGCTAATGACGGACATCACGGACCGGTTTGGAAGGTGGTTGTCGCCTTAGGCAAAGAGGGGCCGCAAGCCTGGGGAATTTACCCGGGCGGACAATCCGGCAATCCCACCAGCCGCTACTATGATAATTTTGTGCGGGATTGGTCCGTGGGTAATTTACATCCGCTCGTCTTTTTAAATGCGGCTTCCGACAAAGACCCGCGCTTGCAGTTTCTATGGTCATTGGCTCCTGTTTCTGAGAGCGGAGGTCAGAAGTGAAGTGGCTTTGGTATTTTCTCTTTCTCATTGCCTTCGGCGTGAGCTTCTTTGCGCTCCCGTGGTGGGGCTTTGTACTGCCGTCTTTGCTCACCGGAGTTTTTTTATTCTCGGCGTGGCGATCATTTCAAATTGGCTTTCTGCTTGGATTTTGCATGTGGTTTTCAATTGCGCTGTTTCATGACATGACCGCAGGCGGGCGTATCTCGGCCCGTCTTATTCAGATCTTTCACCTACCGTTTTCACTGCTGGCTCTTTTACTAACGGCCTGGCTTGCGGGTCTGCTGGCCGGCCTTGCCGCGACCACAGGGTTTTACCTGCGCGCGACACTCTCCGCAAATCACATGCCTTGGGGCAAGTAGGTGAGGGGATTGACCGGATCACGGTTATGGCGAATTTCGAAATGCAAATGCGTGCCGTGAGCGTGACCGGTGTGCCCCATCAGGCCGATTAAGGCACCTTGATCGACGGACTCACCTTCTTTGACGAGTATTTTATCTAAATGGGCGTAAAACGTGGCCCAGTTATTATCGTGCTCAATCACAATGAGTTTGCCGTAGCCGTGAAAGCCGCGGCCCGTGTAGATCACGGTTCCTTTTTCTGAGGCAACAATTTTTGTGCCTTTGCGGTTGGCCAGATCGACGCCCCAATGGTGACGATGTTTGCCGAGGATAAAGCCTCGCGACAAGCGGGCTTTATCGACTGGCCAGTCGAAGTTGAGGCCATAAACGGGCGGACTCACCGCGGCCTCACCAGGAATCTCTCCCGGCATCGTTAATGTCGACGCGGCTGGCGAATCAGTCGCATTGGCCGGTTTTGCTGCGGTGGGCGCTTGCAAATCACCAGGCCCCTTAAAGCTTGCGCAACCAACCAGAAATAAGAGTATTAATGCGGCAAACGCGCAACCGAGTACCGACGAAGATGAAAATGACTTAGCCATAAATCGGAAACGATCGGCAAAGCTCGTGAACTTGTTCTTTGACTTGTCCGAGCATTTTTTCGTCAGTTGGATTTTTTAAAACCTGGCAGATCCAAGCAGCCACAGTTTTCATTTCGGCTTCTTTCATGCCGCGTGTGGTGAGGGCCGGAGTTCCAATGCGAACGCCACTGGTGACAAAGGGCGAGCGCTTTTCATTAGGAACCGTGTTCTTGTTCACGGTGATTCCGGCTTTATCCAAAGAAATCTCAGCATCTTTGCCGGTAATTTCTTTGTTGGAGAGATCAACCAAAATCAGGTGATTGTCCGTGCCGCCGGTGACTAAATCAAAGCCACCTGCCAGGACCCCTTCAGCCAGAGTCTTGGCGTTGGCGACGATTTGCCGAGCATAGTCTTTAAATTGCGGCTGCAAGGCCTCTTGAAACGCCACAGCTTTTCCAGCAATCACATGCTCCAACGGTCCGCCTTGAATACCTGGGAAAATTTTTGAATTTATTTTTTTGCTATTTTCTTCTGAGCACAAAATCAAGCCGCCGCGAGGACCCCGCAAAGTTTTATGAGTCGTGGTCGTCGTGAAATGAGCAAATGGAACGGGTGAAACGTGTTGGCCACCGGCAACGAGGCCAGCAAAGTGCGCCATATCAACGACCAAGGCCGCCCCGACTTCATCAGCAATTTCACGAAATTTCGCAAAATCCAATGACCGGGGATAGGCACTGTAACCTGCGATCAGAATTTTCGGTTTATGTTCTCTCGCCTGTGTGCGAATTGTATCGTAATTAATGCGGCTAGTTTTTGGATCCAAGCCGTAGGAGGCGACTTTAAACAAAATGCCGCTGAAATTAACCGGTGAGCCATGGGTCAGATGGCCTCCATGTGATAGATCCATGCCCATAATCGTGTCGCCCGGCTGAGCGATCGCCATGAATGTAGCCATATTGGCCTGTGAGCCCGAATGCGGTTGCACATTGGCGTGCTCGCAATTAAAAAGTTTTTTTGCTCGATCAATCGCTAGCTGTTCGATTTCATCAACGAACTCACAGCCACCGTAGTAACGCTTGCGCGGATAGCCTTCCGCATATTTATTGGTTAAAACCGATCCTTGTGCTTCCATGACTGATTTGGAGGTATAGTTTTCAGAGGCGATCATTTCCAAACCATGTTGCTGGCGCTCAGTTTCTTTCATGATCCATTTGTAAATATCAGGATCAGTAGTTTGCAAAATCATTTTACTCTCCTATCGGCGAGCTGAGTTTATCGATTCGCTGCTGATGGCGGCCGCCGGCAAAGGCCGTCGCCATAAACGTGCGAAATATTTTCTTCGCCAAATCGGCCGAAGTGAGGCGTTCTCCTAAACAAAGAACGTTTGCCTTATTGTGCGAACGCGCCAAACTTGCGCTTTCTTCATTCCAACATAAAACGGCACGCAGCTCAGGGTAGCGATTGGCGCGAATACACATACCAATTCCGGAGCCACAAATTAAAACACCTACAATCTCATCACCTGAAGGGAAATTGAGCCCTTTGGCTTCTTGAGCAAATTTATCTGCAAAGTCAGGATAGTCGACGCTTTCTTCGGAAAACGGCCCGAGATCCTGCCAATTGTACTCCGGATAACTCTGTTTGAGTTCTTCTTTGAGTTTAACGCCGGCATGGTCGGAGGCAACTAATAGGTATTTTTTCACTGAACTCTTGCCTCCGTTAAATCTTTGAAAAAATCAAAGAGGCATTGGTGCCGCCAAAACCGAAACTATTATTCAAGACGTTTTGAAATTTTCCGTCGCGCGCTGAGTGCGGGACATAATCCAAGTCACAGCCCTCGCTAGGATGATCTAAATTTATCGTGGGTGGGGCAATCCCATTATTCAGTGCCAAAATTGACAGAACTGATTCAATTGCGCCTGCGGCCCCCAAGGTATGACCGGTCATGCTCTTGGTACTGCTCACCCAAAGTTTTTTTGCCGAGCTGCCAAAAACATGATGAATCGCTTGTGTTTCAAGCTCATCGCCCACGGGAGTCGAAGTACCGTGCGCATTAATGTACTGCACTTCATCCGGATTGAGTTTGGCATCATTCATGGCCATTTTCATTGCCATGGCTGCACCCACTCCACCTGGAGCCGGATTAGTCATGTGATAGGCGTCGGAGGAGACTCCGTAGCCGGTCACTTCCGCGTAAATTCGTGCTCCTCGTCGTGCGGCGTGCTCATAATCCTCGAGCACTAATATTGCAGCACCCTCAGATAAAACAAAACCATCTCGTTCGCGATCAAATGGTCGAGAGGCCATGGTCGGCTGGTCGTTTCTCGTTGAGAGTGCTTTCATGGCGGCAAAACCACCAATGGCAAGCGGGCACATGACGGCTTCAGTGCCGCCTGCGACCATCACGTCACAATCGCCACGGCGAATGTAATTTGCAGATTCACCAATTGAATGGGCACCAGTGGCACAAGCAGAAACCACGGCGTAGTTCAAACCTTTTAGTCCGTATTTAATGCTAATTTGTCCTGAAGCCATATTGCTGATGACCATCGGAATGAAAAAAGGCGTTATCCGAAACGGACCGCGATCTCTCAGTGTCGAATGGGTGGCTTCAATGCCTGGAAGGCCGCCGATACCGGAGCCGACGATGGTCCCTGTGCGATAAGCCAAGGTCTCATTGTCAAATTTCAGGCCGGAATCCTGAATCGCCATCTCAGCCGCCGCAAGGCTAAACTGAATAAAGCGATCCATTTTCTTTTGCTCTTTTTTCTCGATATATAAATTCGGGTCAAAGCCTTTGACTTCGCCACCGAAGTGAACATCGTAGCCGCTGGCATCGAAGTTTTTAATCAAATCAATTCCAGATTTTCCGGAAAGAATATTTTTCCAACTCTCTTGAATATTGAGTCCAACAGGAGTGACGGCACCCATGCCGGTGACCACAACCCGGCGCTCTGGCCGAGTTTGTCGAATATAAATATCGGATTTGGCCTCTGATTTATGACTTGTATGACTAGTATGACTAGATGACTGGCCCAAGCGATTGGCTCCTTCTATGGCTCCCTCGGTGGAATTTCCGCTGACTAATGCAGATTGAGACCAAATCCCACTGCCTTCGTCAAAATCTGACGATGCCGTGTGAATTCGGTCATATTGCCAAAGTTAGCACGATTTTGCGCGTGCTATTCATTTGGATCAGGCTTTTCCTTTGGTTTGCAAGTAGGAGCAAACATCGTTTACGGTTTTCAACTTCTCGGCGTCTTCGTCAGGAATTTCAATGCCAAATTCTTCTTCCATTGCCATGACCAGCTCAACGATATCTAAGCTGTCTGCGCCCAAATCATCAATGAACGAGCTCTCGAGCTTTACGCGCTCAGGATCAACACCGAGTTGCTCGACGATGACTTCTTTCACTTTCGGTTGAATTGTCGACATCATATTTCTGTACCTCCAGGTAGCTACTATTACCTATTAAATAAATTAAACAATTACATGTAAAGTCCACCGTTCACACTCAGTGTATGACCGGTGATATATTTTGCTTCATGACTCAATAAAAATCTTGTGGCCGCAGCGACGTCCTCGATCGTTCCGAGAGTTCCGAGCGGTACCTTGCCGAGAATCGCTTGCTTTTGCTGATCCGTCAAAACATCCGTCATTTCTGTCACAATAAAACCAGGTGCGACACAATTAAGACGGATGCCGCGTGAGCCAACTTCTTGGGCAATTGATTTAGTAAATGCCTCGACGCCGGATTTGCTCGCCGCATAATTGCTTTGTCCGGCATTACCCATTTCACCAATCACACTCGTCACACTGACGATGGCACCGGTACGAGCCTTTAGCATCATTTTCACCGCCGCACGGGTGCACAAAAAAGTGCCGGTCAAATTCGTCTCGATGACGGCCTGAAAATCTTCCGCTTTCATGCGCATGATCAGCTGGTCTTTGGTGATACCTGCGTTATTCACCAAGAAATCAAGCTGGCCAAATTTTTCGTTGATCTCTAGAAATCCGGCTTGAACAGATGCTTCGTTACTGACGTTCATCTGAATACAAAGATGCCCTGAGCCCGTTAAAGGGGCGGGCAGGGAAGCGAGAACAGCCTTGGCGGCGTCTGGACTGGATGAATAAGTGATCGCAACACGAGCTCCATGGGCTGCGAGATCTTTGGCAATGCCCGCTCCAATACCGCGGCTACTGCCGGTTACAAGTGCTGTTTTTCCAGCAAAAATTTGCGATGCAGCCATCATAATCACCCTTTGAGTGGTCACTCAGTTTGGTTAATCAGCTTGGTTAATCAGCTTGGTTAATCAGCGTTGTTTCAAGGTGTTTTAGTTCTTCTAAAGAATTGATATTGAAGGTGGCAATACTCACAGAGTCAATTTTTTTCGCAAGCCCGCTGAGGACCTTACCGGCGCCAAATTCGACAGCATTTTTAACTCCAAGGGCTCCTAATCTTTGGAAGCATTGAGTCCAACGAACTGAACCAGAGATTTGCGAGATCAGATTTTTTCGCAAGACATCAGCCGCGACAGACTCTTGGGCGGTAAAGTTTTGCACGATCGGCCAGCGAGCGGTGCTAAAGGTAGTTTCATTTAGGACCATCTCCATGACTTTTTCGGCTGGCTTCATCAGGCTACAATGAAAAGGTGCCGAGACATTGAGCGGAATGAGACGAATTTTACTCGCTTCGCCGGCAAATATTTCGTTATTAGCACTGGCTACATTTGATTTTAACCACTCCACTGCGCGAACTGAGCCACTGATCACGACTTGTCCCGGAGAATTGAAGTTGGCGGGCTCAAGCGGCGCCGCGCCAGATTTTTTTTCGGCCCATTGACACAGCTGCACCACACGCTCATCACTGAGTCCTAGAACGACCAACATCGCACCTTGGCCTACGGGAACGGCTTTTTGCATTTCTTGACCGCGAATTCGCACTGCTTGCAAGGCCTCAGAAAATGTCAGGGCTTGTGCGGCCACAAGGGCAGCATACTCACCTACGGAGTGTCCCGCTCCGGCCTTGGCTTCGAATTTGACAATTGAATTTAGGCAGCGATAAGTCGCTGTTGAGACAAGAAGAAGTGCCGGCTGGGTGTTTTCGGTCAGCGCTAAATCAGCGTCAGGACCATCAAAACAAAGTTTTTTGAAATTTAGTTTTAAAACGTCACTGGCTTCTTCAAAAGACTCACGTGCGGGCATGAAATTCTCAAATAGAAATTTGCCCATGCCAATTTGCTGACTACCCTGACCGGGAAATAAAGCTGCCCACATATATTAGTACCTCAGCATGACACTGCCGCTTGTCAGTCCCGCACCAAAGGCAGTGAGAAGAATGTTTTGCCCCCGCTGAATACGACCGTCACGAACCGCTTGGTCAAAGGCAATCGGAATGGTTGCGGCCGACGTATTTCCAGTGTCATGTAAGTTGATGATAACTTTCTCGTCTGGCACGCCAAAATATTTGGCCACGGCCTCGAGAATGCGCAAATTTGCCTGATGCGGAATCAGCCAATGTATATCGTCTTTGGTCATATTGTTTGCAGTCAGAGCTTCCTCGCAGCATTGGGTCATGGTGCGCACGGCATTTTTGAAGATCTCACGGCCCTTCATGCGGACATACTGCAGATCATTATCAAGAACGTTTTTATTAAAGGGCATGGCCGAGCCTCCCGCAGGAAGCACAAACAATTCTCCGAGACTGCCATCGGCATGCAGGTGGGCGCTTAAAATATCAGAGTTCGAATCAGCTTCAGCTCGCGTAAGGATCGCCGCGCCAGCTCCATCACCAAATAAAATACAAGTTTCGCGATCCTTATAATTCACATAACGATGCAGAATTTCGGCGCCGACGACTAAGACATTTTTGTAAAGGCCCGTGCGAATAAATTGTTGGCCCGTCGTAAGTCCATAAACAAAGCCACTACAGGCAGCCGATAAATCAAAAGCCATCACTTGACGGGCTCCCAGTTTGTGCTGCAGTGCGCATGCGGCGCTTGGCATGACCTGATCAGGACTCACTGTCGCAAAAATAATTAAATCGAGATCTTTCGCAGTCAGCTTCGCTGCTTCAAGTGCTCTTTGTGCGGCAATGAGTGCGAGGTCGCTGGTGACCTGGTTGTCAGCTGCGATATGGCGATTTTTAATACCTGTTCGCTCGACAATCCATTGATCGTTGGTGTCGACGAGCTTTTCAATGTCCGAGTTGCTAAGCAGACGCTCAGGCAAATAAGAACCGGTACCCGCGATTTTTACGCGGATTTGCTCGTGTTGAGCTGTAGGCTTCGAGTTCTGCTGCGAATTCTGCGTCGAATTCAATGTCATTCCGTGACCTGTTGTTCCGCTGAATTAAGTTTGAATCAAGTTGTTGTAACAAACTGTCGTTCTAAAGGGAAAACGCGCTTCAAGATTGAATCTGGTAAAGTGAACTCAGAAAAAAGAAAGTCCAATTACTGTTCAGGCCAATGCGCCGTCAGGGTCGCTGTTCGGGTTTTGGCAAGCAGCCAAAACCCTCTCCGAAACCCTTCTTCAGTGGCTATTCAGCCGCTGCAACGATTTCTTTTCCCTTGTAGTATCCGCAAGATGGGCAAACATGGTGAGGCTTCACTAAAGCCGAGCAATTGCTGCAGTTCACAGTTGTTACCAGCTCAAGAAAGTCGTGAGCGCGGCGTTTGTCACGGCGTGATCGGGTCAGTCTCTTCTTTGGATTTGGCATAAAAACATCCTAATTAATGCATCATTGGCGTCAAAGTTATTTCTGAAAAAGAAGCCGAAAATCTATAACATATTTCAATAAAATCAACTCTTAATTGAAGTTCTTGGGCCTGCGGAAATCATTCGCTGAGTTTTTAGGCTCCTTCCTTAGCACCAAGCTGCTCCTATCTTGGGCCTTGGGCGCCAGATCGATGACCAATGTTTTGACAGCCGTTGAGAGCCTAAACCCAAGCAACCATTGGCTTCACATTAGATTCGAATTGAATCGGCCAAGCATTTGCAATTCCTAGTATTTCAAATCCACCAAGGGGTCAAAATGAAGACTATTATATGCCTGCTGATGTTCACATGCTCGACAACTGTGTTTGCTCTAAATTCTGACCTTTTAAACAAAGCTCTCTATGAATCCATGCAAGCTCGAGATGAGGTGCGTAAAACTTACTCCACTCGCCCGGAGAGTGAGAAATCATTAGTGCAGAGCGTTAGCGAGGATTCCAAACTCAAGATCGAAATCGGCATTAAAGATGGGGACAGCGGCTCGGGATCCGAACAAGGTTTGCGCTTCCATGAGGAAACCAAAGACAATACCGCCAAAAACCTCGATAATGAGCTCCATGAGATGGATCGCAATTTGGCCGATACCATGGCTGAAATTGGCCACTAGTTCCTAATTTGGGCTGTCTCAAATGAGGCGCCGATGCTCCACTAAAATGCACTTATTCGAAACCACTTCAAGACCGAGATTTCTCACTTTTGCTTCAGCCTCAGCGTGTTCAATACCTAGTTGGAGCCACAAAACCTTCGGCTGAAACTGCGGCTCTTTTTTAATTAAACTCGCAATTTCATCGACGATGGCGGGGATAAATTCCGGGCGCCGAAACACATTGATGATTTCAATTGGCGGTAGGACTTCTGCGAGCCGAGAAAAACATGGACGACCCAGAATCTCCTTCGTGTCCGGATTGACTCCGGTGATTTGATAACCTTGATATTGCATATATTGAGTCACAGAAAAGCTTGGCTTTTGCTCATTCGGACTGAGGCCAATGACGCAAAGATTTTTGTAGGTCTTCAAAATCTGGCGAAGCTGCTCATTGTTCATAAGTGTTCATAAGTGTTCATAAGTAAATGATAACTCCAGGCCCCTCTTAGAGGATCAGTTTTTTCAGTTCAGTTTGCGAATAAATATAATCGGCATAAATCATTGTATTGGTGATGTTGCGATGGCCGAGGGCGACTTGTACCAGCCGCAAATCCTTCGTTTTGCGATACAGGCGAATCGCAAAAGTGTGACGCAAAGAATGAAATTTTTTAGGTACGGGGCGATACCAATCCCAGATTTGCCGCAAGCGATGGTAGCCGATTGCAAAAAGCGGATCATTCAGTCGGGCGCCCTGAGCAAACTCTGCTAGACAAGCAAAAATCTCTGGTGCAATCGGCAGCTCGCGGTCGTTGCTGCCCTTGATTCCGTGAATAAACAGCGTTTCATCGTAGGTGTTAAGATCAGCCTTGCGAAGCGCCAAGAGCTCGCTAGCGCGTGCCCCTGTCTTTAGGGCTAAGAGCAAGACAAGACCATCGCGCGGGTTACCCTTCAAGCCTGAGGCCAGCTGGGATTCGAGGCGATCAACTTCGGGATCGAGCAGGTATTTATTTTTATTGAGCGCATATCGTGACGCCATGAACCGGATCCCAACAACAATTAAAGGGGTAAAGGGGCCAGTTTTTATTGTGCCTCGCTTTTTCAGACACTTGCAAAAGCCAATTGTGAAATAGATAGAAATTCTCTACGTCTGAACGGCTTAAGAATTTTTAGATGGGTCAAAATCGCCATTTTTGATGGTAAAATACGCTACGCGTTAAGCAAGAAAAATTATGCGGCGCATATACCGCGCGAGTGGAAATCAGACTTCTTAAATTTCGAAAAACCCCCTATCTCAGGTACCCCCTTGACCATCGTTGAACCTAGAGCCCTCAAATCGATCAATCTATTTAATCTCGTAATATCAAATACTTAGTACTCACACTTATAACTATAAGTGTGAGTCACGCTGCATTGCAAATTTGTGAAATCTAGCGGTGCCTCAAAAGGGCTCTAAATAGCTAATAATTCAAGGCTTTAAGCTGAAGTCCGACCTGGTCTAGGTAGGCTAGATTGTATTTCACCACGTCATTTGAATGTAAAACACAACAAAAAGATTGTGAAATACCAGATCATAAGATGTGATCTTGCCAGGAGGTGCCCATGGATATGGACATTGCAAAGGCCGCCGACGTCGAATATGCATCTGAATCGGGGGGGGTTAAGCCGTCTTTTTCAGAAGAAGAGACCGGGTCAACGGGCGGCGAAAACCAATCGATAAATTCAGATTTTGGTCTTCGTCCGAAAAGCTCACAGCGTCTGCGCTATGAAGCCGAAGTTTCGGTTTTAAAGAAAAAACTCGGGGGGCTTGAAGAGATTCGCGAAAAACTCGGGCTTTCGCAGCGAAAAATATGTCAGTTGCTGATGGTTGATCCTTCGGCTTGGACACGCTGGACGAAAAGTGGGGACGATGCTCCCCCGCATATCTATCGGTCTTTGCAATGGTACCTAGCACTTGAAGAAAAATTTCCGGCACTCGATGTCAATTTTTGGCTGCAGACGGTTGCGCGCGTAGCTCCGCCCGAAAGCTTTGCTGGTCGAAATGAGGTTGAGGCACTGGAGGAGAAATTAGAAAGCGTGAAGCAGAATTTTGCTGATCAATCCTTAGCCTTAATGGATCGAGCCTTTTTGGAAATTGAAAATCTCAAAAAAACCCAGTCCTCGCAGACCAAGCGCCTTTCGTTTCTCATGATGCTTTTACTTGGGGCATTTCTGTTTTTCATCACGGGTCTGGCACTCAGTGCAAAGTTCAAAATTTAAAGTCGTGTTTGACCGCTGGCAAAATGCTGACAAAATGCGGTCAAACACCGAACTCTGATTACCAGGAAAGCGCTGGACAGCTGTATCCTGCGGTATTGGTGACTGTGCCGGAGGCACTCACATAGCTTGCAGGAGCATTATAATACAGTGGGGGCGGGGGGCCGGCAGAACTAAATGAAACTGTTGCCGAAGTGCCAAGTGGGCCAGTTATACAATCTGCGCCTGTATAGAGAGCACCGACCGTTGGGCTGCCGCTAGTGACCGAAAGTGAGACAGAAAATGACGGGTTATCAGGATTGACCGAGGCGCCAACACTGTTTTTAAAATTCATAGCCACTTGCCGACATCCTGAGCCGCTTCCCGCAAGAGATGTACTTAAGGATGAAACCGCAGTCGATCCGACGTTGATCGCCGACATGTTTGTTGGAGTGAGACCTGGTGAACTAAGCATGGTAATGTTGCCGATGGCGCCAGCGGTGGTCGCACTTGGTGAGAAGTAGAGAATGACCTCGTGATTATAGGGCGGAATCGTCGCACTGGTAATGACGGCATCGGTACAGTCGCCAGCGAGATGAAAGCTTCCGGACAGGTTGGAAGTCGATGGTGAAACGGTTACGGCACTGGTGTTGACCGTGGGAGTCCCTGAGTATTCGAGATCAAAATTCACCGGGTAACAATACCCTTGCGCCATATTGGGCGTTGAGGTGATCTTGATACTATTCGCCGCACTGGGCAGTGGCGAGGTTGACAGAGAGGCCAGATCCAAAGTGGTCATACGAAGACCCATTGCCGAGACTGTCGTGCTTGCGTAGCTCGAACTCGAGACAGAAGGCCCGGACTTCACGTAAATACTGACCGAATTTGCGCCACTTGGAATCGTGAAAGAAGCAGTCGAAAGGGCGCACGCACATGCCGTATCAGCACTCGGGCAAAACGTAAATGGAAAGGACCCGCTACTTTGTATATTAACCGTCACATTCGCCGTTGCGTTCGGGGCCGGAGCCCCACTCATCGTTTGCAGCTGCAAATTGTAAGGATGGCAGGTGTTGCCATCCTGACTATTGTTACTTATATATGCTGATCCATAGATGTTGTTAGCAAGGGCCACTAAACCAATCTGATATTGGGGAGGTGGCGCTGCCCCTCCACCGCCGCCTTGAAGTTGTGCCGCTGAAGTAAAGTAAACTTTAGCGCCAGCGAGTGTTCGATACGGACAGGCGATGGCGGCAAAAGTACTGCTATTGTATTTGGCAGCAGAAATAGTCAAACTGGTGCCCGGAGTCGCGACACTTCCGCCCGAAGTAAAACCAAAACCTGTCAAGCTTGCGCACATAATATTATTATCCACTTCATAGGGCGGCCGCCCAGTGTACGAAGTGGCGTTTAAGTTATAGAAAACTTCGACGCCATCAACGCCGCTGGTGGCGCCTGGAACGAATTTCCAAGACAGAACTAAATTTGGCGTCGTATAGGCTGCGGTCAGGTACTGGCTTTGCGAAGTGCCTGTGTCTTGGAAGGGACCTTTAAAGCCAGTTAAACCACTGTCTTTGCCGTTACTCAGACGAGATTGGTTAAAATTAACAATATTATTAAAGACCGTGCCTCCGGTGCAGGCGACGTTGGTATTCGCCAGTCCACCAGAGACCCGGCCAACTTGAGCGGCGGTTGGCGCAGTAGCGCCGGACCAATATAAAGGGCTCGAGAGTGCGGTATCGGTAAACAAATTGGGGATGCTACCAGTACCTGGATCAAAGCAAGCTTTTTGCGTGCTGACGCCGGCACCGAAAAATCCCGCAATGATCGAGGTCGCCGAGTTGCCGCCCCACATTTGATAAGTTTGCGGAACAGTGATGTACATGGCTGCGTTGGCATTTGTCAAAAGCGCATTACCGCTTCCGGCCGACGACACATTCGCCAGCAAAGTCGAGCCGTCTTCAAAAACATAATTAAAGCCTGCACCTTGTGGGGCAAAACCATTAAACCAGCCGCCAAATATTTCTGTCGTGCCTAAAACCATCGGTGGTTTGCCACCGGCAGGAGCAAACTGGTAGCTGACAGTGCCAGTCGGCTTGACGCTGCCTGCACCAATGTATTGTCCCGAAATAGAACCTTGTCCGATTGAGCCTGCGATAGGGGCGGCATTGATCCCGACGGCGACGTCTCCAGACGCCATATCTGAGAGAGCATCACCGTACTCGAAGGACATCGTTCCGCTCGCTGAATCCATTAGCGCGACTAATACTTGAACCAGTCGTGCAGGACCACTAGGAACATCCAAAGTGATTGTGGTCGGAGGCACATCGGTTTGGCTTTTCGCATTCCAAATATATAGAATCGGCGAAGAAATTCCGGAGCCCGTGACGTTCACCATGATGCGACCGGGAATCAAGGTACTTAATGGACTGAGACTTTGCGATGAGTTGCCGGCGCTTGCGCGATAATTTGGCAGCTGGAGGGTGACTGTGCTGGCGGTCAAAGAGGTTTTAGATGTACACCCTGAAATGGCCAAACCAACTAATGCGGCAACCAGACTAAGGTTAAAATAGGTTTTCATAACTAACTCCCTTTCAAGAACGTCCCACAAGGTAAGTGTCTTTTTCATTTATATTTTATCGGCAGGAACTGGACAAAAGATGAGATATTTGTTGGCGTTTCATGGTGAAACGACTCAATCAGTTCTTGATAATCCAGCTTTGTTTCAAGACGTCGGTTTTTTTTCTGTTTCAACTCAGTTCATGGACTAGTCCCAAAGCGAGAAGATGGCCTGAAAAGCTTCATAAACTATTATTCACTGCCGATAGCTTTAGAGCGTTGAGGAATGTTTCACAGGCGGGACGTTTATGAGATTAAATAAATTTGCTTTTATCATTTCACTTTGTTTTGTCTTATCGATATTTGGCTGCTCGCAGAAGTCGTCTTCGCCGAGCCATATCTCACTTAATTTTGATTGGCAAACCGCAACACAAAAAGCTCAAGACATTTCTTCCATGGCCTTTACGCCATCTGTGACTAATCTCCAGCGCGTGATGATCAGTGTGACTGCTTCTGACTTTGGCCAAGTTGCGCCTCCAGCCTGGAACCGCCAATCTCCAAGTGATGTGCCGCCGGCTACTTTCGATGCTTCGGTGCCGCGTGGATCAGCCCGCTTAGTCCAAGTACTTTTGGTGTTTCAAGATATCACCACAGGCTCAATGATTTTTTATTATGGTGATGGAAAAACCGACACCAACGCAGATGATGTCTCGGTGAGTATCTTGGCAACGCCAGCCGGTGTCGGCACAGGACAAGGGCAAATTGCCGGGCGCTATTTATCGACTCCAACCACAGGCCCCACTGGACAATTAGCGATGCGCTATAATCCTGGCTCGGGCAAACAAACGATGACAGTTGATATCACCGATGTTTATGCGGGCTGGTTTAGTGTGTTTTCGCTGCAAAGCCAGTCGTTTGATTATACGTTTGAAGATTCCAGCTTTCTGATGCAAAACGTGACGACGATGAATATACCGGTGAGCGGCTCCGCTGTGTTGCGCGCTTATATTCCGGCCTTTTTTACTTGCCATGGTTCAGCCAGCTGCACGACACGGCAAGTTCAGCAAAATTCACGCTACGTTCTCGGCTGGTTTGGACCCGGCGCCAGCGGAAAAATCATGTGCTATGATGCCAGCACAGGTAAGAATCTTCAGGGCCTCTATGCTGATGCCGCCTCTGCCATTTTACGACAGTGGAATGGTAGCTCTCCGGTCGTTGCCGACGATGGCACGGGCAGAGCTGGGGTTGAATTGGCTGGTGTTGCGGTCGCCAGCTATCCAAATGCGACTTGTGGTGCGACTCAATTCTCCGATCATCTTTATTTTGATTCAAAAAACGCCAGCAGGAACAACGCGCCGCTCGGCTTTTCGGGACCCTTTAAACCTCTTGCTAATGGAAGTTTGTTTAGCACGGCATTTTCTGGAGGCACTTACAATATAACTTGGGATTACCTTCCAGATGTAACCACGGTGCAGGGCCCGGTGAGTAAATCAGTTTTAGGTGTGAGTCTTTTTTATAAAATCTTAGCCGCTGGCAATACCAATGATGATCATGATTTGAATTGCAACAATGTCGCATCTTACGGATATACGCTTGTTCAAGATTTTCCTAATTCTGTTAAAACCGCCGCCTTGACCGCCGCACAAGTCGGGCAAACGGCTGCGACTTTTCAAACAGCGACGAGCAATGGTTCTTTGAAGCTTTTATTTTGTCCATACTTTTCAACGACCGCACAACCTCGATACTTCTCCAAAGCCGTCGGTATTTACGGCGGTGGTGGCGGGGGCCCTGCTTCCGGCTTAGCCGTGTTCGGGCCAGACGGTCTGCCTAACTCCAGTGTGTTTAACAATAACTGCGTGCCGGCAATGGTCAACGGCACAAGTTGGACTGGTTCCCCTGGATATTTTCCGACAGGGACAAACTTGGCGTTTTCAGCACCCGCAGATATTTCATTTTATAGTGATCCCGGTTGCTTCACGGCCCTCACAACACCGATCGCTGTTTCTAATAACAATAGCTCTTATCCATTTTATTTCGTGACTACGGGTACGGCACCTGAGGCGATTACCGTTACGGCTTCGGGCGGATTGAGCGCCAGCGGCGTTCTCAATTTAACTGACGCAAATTCAATATCTGCGAATTTTGTTCAAGTCTTGGCGCCTAGTACGAATATTTATGCTTATCAATGCGTGCCGCTGCTTTTACAGTCTTATTACAATAATGCGGGAGTGAACATTTCTTCCGGAATTACTCCTGCGTCACAATCGTTTACACTCTCTGTCGCCGGTGGGTTGCAGCTCTATTCAGACAATAACTGCAATATGCCCAACGCGAGTGGCACAATGTTTTTGGGTGGATCAATGGCTATCCATGCGGCAGAACGAGTGGGGGGATCATTTCGTTATACTGGTACCAGCTCGTCATTACCTGTGACGTTTACCAGCTCATTTTCTGGCACGATTTCTCCAGCAAGTTTTTTGGTGACTCAACCGGGTGCGCCGAGCGCTTTAACTTTCCAGGGCGGACAGTCTTTTCCAGCGCAAAATTGTCAGAATTTAAATGTGCAATTAGTGGATTCCAATGGCCAAGCCACGCCCGCGACTGTGGGAACGGGTACGGTTTCTGTGGCCGTCACGGTGCCGAGTGGCGCGCTTTATACGACTTGTGCTAGTTCGTCGGGGTCAGGTTATCTCGGCCCAAGTGCCAGCTTTAACATTGCGGTTGGCTCGACCTCGGCTAACTTTGCTTATGTGCCTTCAGTTGTGGGGACGGTCACGATTTCTGG
>JAYVXN010000552.1:0-2900 GCA_043785085.1 Bdellovibrionales bacterium
GCCGAAGCGCTAGCAGGCGGCTAACGAGAGGGCGACCAACGAAAATTCTGCGCAAAAGACCAAGCAAAAAGTCCAAAAATTAAATGGTCAGAGCACTAGTGGATTCCGACTAGAGCGGCGGCTTTCTTAAAGGCGCGATCAAGACCACTGAGATCATCCGCAGCTCCTTGAGCGAAATCCGGGCGGCCTCCACCTTTGCCTTTGAGTTCGATCGCGACTTCACTCAGAAGCTTACCAGCATTGAGGGATTTGGTGAGATCCTTGCTGACCGTTAAGACCATCGGATGCGTGCTCTCACCTTTGCCAACTAAAAGCACTATCCCGCTTTGCAATTTGTCTTTAATGCGGTCACTGATATCGCTCAAAGCTTTACGGTCATCAATTTCAATGAAAGCCGTTACAAGTTTTCCTTTGCTCCCATTAGCCGTGAAATCCCGTGCATTTTTGACGAGAAGATCAACATCGATGGTTGCGCCTTTAAGAGTTTGAATTTCTTTTTCCAAAGTCTTAATCATTGAACGGCTCTGCTCGATCCAGTTGACGACGCTCGTGCTTGATTCGGGGTGCAGATACTGGGCCCAGCTCTCATGGTAACCGGCGGCATTTCGCGCGCTGAGATTTTCTCGGGTATTCTTTAAAAGATATTGAACAGCATTATCCCCAGTGATGCCCTCAATTCGGCGCACGCCTGAACTGACGCCACTTTCGCTGACGATTTTAAAGAGACGTATCATGGCAGTATTGGAAACGTGAGTGCCGCCGCAAAGCTCAGTCGAAAACTCACCCATCTTAACAACGCGAACCTGATCGCCATATTTTTCGCCAAATAAAGCCATCGCACCGGCCTCAAGAGCTTGTTGATGAGCCATTTCATTCACAGCCACTTCAGCTGCGCGAGAAATCTCGGCGTTCACTAATTCTTCAATTTGCAAGATTTCTTCATTTGATAAAGGCTTGTTGTGAGTGTAATCAAAGCGTAAACGCTCACTATCGACTAAGCTTCCGGCTTGAGTGACATGGGCGCCGAGAAGTTTTCTGAGCGCGGCGTGCAGTAAATGCGTCGCAGAGTGATTGGCCTCGGTTGCGCGGCGGCTGCTGTCGGTAACCTGCAAGGTGCAAGTTTCATTTTGCGTAAAGCGGCCTTCAATCACGCGCACATGGTGCAGGTGAATATTATTTTGTTTCGTGCAATCTAAAACCTCAGCTCGCGCTCCTTTGAGCGAAGTGACCAAGCCTTGATCGCCGACCTGACCGCCGCTTTCAGCATAAAATGGCGTTTGTTCGAAAATCAAAATTCCTTGTTCTCCAGCTTTCAGTTCTGTGCAAACCTCGCGACCGTTTGAGAGAACTTGCAGCTTCGCCGAGCTTTGCGTGGAGTTGTAACCGGTGAAACGAGATGGCTTTGCCAATTGCCCGAGTTGCACTAAATGCGCGGCATCTGCCGTGAGGGCTTTGCCTTTCCAAGATGCCTTGGCTTTGTTGCGGGCTTCTTGCATATTCTTTTCAAAGCTCGCTTCATCTACCGTGAAGCCTTTTTCTTGAGCCATGAGACGGGTGAGATCAACTGGAAAACCAAAAGTGTCATAGAGTTTGAACACCAAGGTGCCATCGACAATCTTGTGACCACGGTTGCCGAGCTTTTGTAGTGCCTCTTCGAGGATTTCCGTACCCTGATCAAGCGTCGTCAGAAAGCGCGCCACTTCGTCATTGACGTTGCTGAGGATCACCTGTTTTTGGCGCTTGAGTTCGGGATAGAAATGGCTCATTTCTTCAATGACCACCTGAATGCACTGAGCGAGCAAAGACGGATCATCAGTGAGTTTGCGGCCGTAGCGAATCGCCCGGCGCATGATGCGGCGAAGGACATAGCCGCGGCCTTCATTTGAGGGCAAAACTCCGTCGGAGATTAAAAACGCCGTGGCCCGGGCATGATCCGCCATGACCCGCATCGCCGACACATACTCTTGAATCTCGGGATGTTTGGAGAGTTTTTGAATGTGAGAAACATATTCTTTTTTCGAAACTTCAGCGGCTTTTTGAATGATTGGCTGAAAAATATCCGTATCGTAGTTATTCGGTTTACCTTGGAGGGCGGCGGTCCAGCGCTCGAGTCCGCCCCCGGTGTCCACGGAGGGTTTAGGCAGTGGGTGGCGGCCTGATTCGTCTTCGTTGAATTGCATGAAGACGTTATTCCAGATTTCGACATAGCGATCGCCATCACCACCCATTTTTGAAGGCTTAGTCGGATCTAGGTCCGCTTCGGGGCCATGATCGTAAAAAATCTCTGAGCAGGGGCCACAGGGGCCAACGTCGCCCATACGCCAGAAATTATCTTTTTCGCCAAAGCGATAGATATGATCGCGAGGCACACCTTCTTGTTTATGCCAAATATCGGCAGCCTCATCGTCATCCGTGAAAACGGTGACATAAAGCCGCTCTTTCGGCAGTTGCAATTCTTTGGTTAAAAGATCCCAGGCAAAGTGAATGGAGTCTTTTTTGAAGTAATCACCAAAAGAAAAATTACCCAGCATTTCAAAAAAAGTGTGGTGACGGGCGGTATGGCCAACATTTTCTAAATCATTGTGTTTACCGCCGGCGCGAACACATTTTTGCACGGTGACGGCGCGTTTGTAGTCGCGGTTTTCGAGGCCCAAGAAAAGATTTTTAAACTGGTTCATTCCTGCATTGGCAAACAAAAGTGTGGCATCATTTTCAGGAATGATTGAGGAGCTGGCGACAGGGGTGTGACCATGTTTTTTAAAATAATCAACAAAGGTCTGGCGAATCTCACGACTTTTCATAAATCACTTTCCTGATAATCTCGTCTTCAAAACCGCGGTTCTGGAGGTAACGAAAAATTTTTTTCTGTTCGGTAAATTCAAAGGGCGGGGCGTGGTCGC
>JAYVXN010000553.1:0-2895 GCA_043785085.1 Bdellovibrionales bacterium
TGATTTAGCCTGCAATAGTCATTTAGCGCGCGCACTTGGGCTTCAAGTCCAGTTGCCTGCTGATCGGTGCTCACGCGTGCATATAAAAGAGTACGTTTATCCATATGATTTCCTTTCATTATACTTGATTTTTAGTGTGAATTGGCAAATTTTCTTAATACTTTTGTCGAGGCCCGTCTATTGCCGTTTGAGAACGGCAAAGTTCTTAAAGACAATAGATTCCAGATGACTCTGAGAGTTTTAGACAAACTGTGCCGTCTTTGCCATTTGAGCCTGGGGGACCCTTTGGTCCTCTTGCACCCAAAGGACCATCGGCGCCAATACTTGCATCTGGGCAAATGGGAATTTGCCATATTCCCACCATCTTGACATGACCAGGTTGCCCTCCGTGGCCGCCTAGACCTCCGACTCCGCCTAACGAACCATCACTCCCGCGCCCTGATACTCGGTGCTGAACAACTCTGAAATTCGGCGCCTGTTTAAGATTTACGCTGAGACTTCCGCTGTCACCACCACTTAAACCCGCAAATCCAGCGAGACCAGTTGGGCCAGCGCCGCCTTGTCCGCCATTTCCGGGCGCCGTATTGCAGTAACATCTAACCGGCACGTCAGGGATCGGAAGGTAGATAGCAAATTTGCACTCTGACTGCCCTTCGGAGCCCGAAGCACCTATTGGTCCGCGATAATTTTCACCCACAAGCGGTGTCGGTGTGATTGTCCACTTGCCTGAATCTTCTCCGCGTAAATTGACTTCAATTTCACCTGTCGCTTCATCAGCATTGATCTCGATTTTTCCACCGCTTCGACCGTTTTTATTCTCTCCTGCTGTCGCATTTAATGGAAAAGTCTCAATCTTTGCGCCTGGTTCGGCAAAGAGTTTTTTTGCTGAGATTTTCAGGTCTTTATCGAGAGCCGAAATGACGGCGTCAGATTTGAGATTCAAGCGCGCAACATCTTTTAAATTCAACGCACTCGCAAGTGACAGACCAGAAATCACGACATCGCGAGGAAGTGAAATTTTTAGTGTCTGAACCACACTTTCATCGACTCCGACCTCAAGTTTTCGGACCTCGAATTCGATTGATGTGTTACTCGCAAGCGAATTCATGGTCCAGTCAGTCTCGCCGGTTCGGAAATGGTGAACGAGAGCTTCGGCACGACTCACGGTAATTCCATCAACGCGGACGAGATGATACTCAGCGAATTGCGGTTGAGCGACGATGAAGTGGATGGCGTACTTGCCAATTGCCGGTTCTTCATTGATTTCGTAGCTGAGTGGACCTGCTGCGAGCGTTTGAATATCGCAGTTAGTCTGGCATGCAGTGGAAGTATCAGATGAGGATGAGCAACTTAGATTCCAGCAGACGGCTAAGTAAAAAAGAAAGGCAGTTACAATGGATGGCGAGATAATACGTTTTCTCATAAGTCTCCTTTTAAAGTTTGGATTCAAGTGAAACGGCGACATGCCACATCACGGGTTAAAATCAGAACAGAAATCAACTGGCGTGTGCCTCCTTTTGATTGGGATTTACATTGGCTTCGACACTTTGTTCATTTCGAGTGGAGCAAATGGGTTTTTTGCGCGGCCCATTTGTACAAACGTGCACCCAATGAATGAACATCATGGCTTGATCTCGTTGTAAGGATACTGCTTGGCCTTTAGCCGTTTGATGATGCCCGTGACGACCGAGTGCCCCCATTGTTTTTTGCTTCTGGTTGGCAGGCCAAGTTCATTTAGTCGGTCGGCAATTTGCCTCGGACCCCGCCCGCGTTTCCACAACGCCTTGAGTTCAAGTAAAGTTTCAATTTCCGTTGGGTGCGCCACGAATTTATTGCGAAGCAAAACGAACCCGAACGGCGGTTGCGCTGATCGCCTGGCGGTTTTATCGAGCTTGTGGAATTCTGGCGAACCATTCGCCGGGCGCAGGACAACTCCATACGCAAGCAATGCACCTTTTACGGTAGATTTGGCTTTGCCGAGCTTCTTACCGATCTGTTCTAATGAGTGGCCAGATAGGTAGAGTTTGGCCATTTCTGGAGAGCTTGCCACAAGAGGGGGCTTTGAAAGTGGAATGAAATCAATGATTTCGGCTTGTGCGTCTGCTGACCAGTCACGGCCACCATTTAAAGAAACGCCCCTAGCAATTTAGCAGGGGTCGTCAGTTAGTAAGTAAAAACAACAACTTAAATCCGATTGAAGCCCTCGACGACTCTACCAAAGCATCACTGCTAATCATGCGAAATCACTGGGCGTGATAGGCGTTTGTGTGCGAGGGCTGTGTGACCCACCTTTATCCACACAGAATGCTCAACAGATTATATAAGTACGTTCGATTGACGAAGATAGTTGTTAATTTCAAGCACCACATCACGGATGTTGGTGGGCATTTTAAATCGTTGTGCCATCGGACCAAGACCGCGAAGGTGACGTGACCACTGCGTATCTAGCAAAGCAAAGTCCGCATCAATGAATTGCAGTGGCAAACTTAAATCAGTGCCTCGGTGTTTGAATGTGATTTGTATATCGCTCTTTAATTTCTCAACATCCAGCAAGTCTTTTTCTCGACCCATCAAAATCAAATCGTGGAAGTCTTTCATCCTTGAGTTGATACCGCCCTTGGCAATAACTGTTTCAAGTTTTTCTGCAAAGATGGTTTCTGCTGGGTAAACCAAAAGTGAAATGTTCTCTTCAAAAAATGGAGTGTCTTTGTGTGCAAGCATTTCAAGGGCTTGTCGCTCTGGGGTGACTTCATCGCCAGCGCCCAGGTCAATTTGCAAGTTATCGCGCAGAGATCCGCCAGCTAACTTGATCGCAATCATGGCGCGAAAGCCTGGGTAGTTCATGTGGCCCTGCTCTAACGGATCAATTGTTGTCAGTGATAATTCAAAGCCGTC
>JAYVXN010000554.1:0-9436 GCA_043785085.1 Bdellovibrionales bacterium
AGCACTCCCAAGCGCCTCGGGCCTTCTACCACAGCCGAGTTTCACGGGGCTTCTGTCTTATCGAGCAAGCGGTTTAATAAGTTTCTACCTGCCACTGAACCGTTTAGTGCGGCTCGATAAGAATAATGTTGAGCAGCCACTTAGCAGAAAGATCGAAAAAATAATTACCGATGAAGCATGTTTCATCTCAAGCCGGCACTTATGCCTTATGTGATTATCCCTTGGCACCGCCAACAAGCTCCCCATCTGGAACCACGCAAGCTAACAAACATGCCCTCTCTTACGACGCTTCTTGCGACTGATCTTCAAGTACCTGCACCAGCTTCGCCCGTAAGCGCGAAATCGCCTGAGCGTGGAGCTGTGACACCCGACTCTCAGTCACTCTTAGGACTTTGCCGATTTCTTTTAAGTTCAGGTCCTCATAGTAATACAGAGACAGGACCAGGCGCTGGCGCTCCGGCAATTCTTCAATAGCCTTCGTCACCACTTCTTTCACTGATTTTAAATTCAGTTGATTGAAAGGGTTATTGATCTTTGTCGCTTCGAGAAGATTGAGAATCGATTTCTTATCGACGTTACTGAACGTCGCCGCTTCATCAATTGATAAAACGCTGACCGGTCGGACCTGATTGATCAAGTCGTAGAACTCTTCCAAGTTCATGTTCAGCTTCTCTGCGACTTCTTCGTCGCTAGCTGAGCGGCCCAATTCGGTTTCGAGTTCAATCATGGTGCGATCAAGAAGCTTGGCTTTGTCGCGCACCGAACGCGGTACCCAGTCTTGAGCGCGGAGTTCATCGAGGATCGAGCCGCGGATGCGAAATTCGGCATAAGTTTTAAATTTATTGTCGCGAGTCGGATCGTACTTGTCGATAGCATCCATCAGTCCAATCACACCGCTGGAAATCAGATCATCAAGTTCGATGTTTGAAGGAAGACGCACCGCGATCTTTTGCGCGATGAACTTTATCAGCGGCGCATATTCCATGATCAGCTTGTCTTTTTCGTTTGAGGTGAGGCTTTTCTTTTCTTCCTTATATTTTCGAAGAAGAGAACTATTGTTGGAATTTGACATTCCTAACCACCTTTTACAGGCCAAAGGCCAAAACGTATGAGAGAAAGATCCATCTGCTATCCCTTATAGGTTATCAAATTGAGAAGTCGGCAAAAAGTCCTAATCTTTTCATGCCACGCCAATGAGCTGCTCCCAGAAAAACTGTAAACTTCCTTTACACTCCTCAAGAACCTCGTAACCTTTGAACTTTTGCGTGATTTTGCGCAGGGCCTGCGATGACGGAGCCTCCGGATGCACTTTCATAACTAATTGCTGGTGTTTAGTTGCCTGTCTCAAGATGGGATCAGACGGAATAGAACCTTTATAGTCCAGGCTCACACAAATAAACTTTTGTGCGACGTCGTTAAAGCGTTTAAAGAGCTTCAGGCCTTCGGCCTCGTCGCGGACCTGATTACATATAATAGAGAAGCGGTTTTCCCGGTAGCGCTGGTTCAGGACCTTGATCAGCGCATAGGAATCCGCAACACTCGCTGGATCAGGCGTCAGCACGACGCAGATCTCTTGCGCGGCACTATTGAGATAAAGCACGTTATCATCAATGCCAGGAGCGGTATCAATTAGCATATAATCAAAGGATGAACCCAGCTCACTCACCTGGTCCAGCAACAACTGTTTTTCAAAAACTGATAGTGACTGCAGATCGAAGATGCCGCTGCCACCGGGGATTAAAACCACATTGGGCGCTACCGTCAGCATGATTTCAGAAATCTGGCAGTCGCCTTTGATCACATCATGAATGGTGCGATCGGCGCGAACGCAGAACATGATATCGACGTTGGCCATGCCGAGATCGCCATCCAAAATGAGAACGCGTTTTCCTTCTTTACCCAGTTGCAACGCGACATTTGACACCAAAGAGGTTTTACCGACGCCTCCTTTTCCAGATGTGACGCTGATGGTACGTGTTGCGGTCGTATGAAACCCTTGAATTGCCAGTGTACTTTTTGCGATTGTGCTTGTGCTTGCGGCCATTTTTACTTCATCTCCCTTCGCAGCTTGGTCAGTTTAAAAATTAAATCCAAAACCCGCTCTTTGGTCGCCAGCTCGAAATCCTCAGGGATTCGATTACCGGTTCCGAATGAATGCAGCGGCTTTCCAGTTTTCTTTTGCACGTTGTAAATCACACCGTGCTGAACGCTTTGATCTAAATTTGTAAATATCAAATCTTGGTAACCCGCGACGCGGTAGCGCCGAGCCAATTCGAAGGCATCGCCATCTTTGGCGGTCGCCGGCACCACAAAATGGCAGGAAGCATTCACTGACTCAGGCGGCAGCAATGATTTCAAGAGATGAATTTCTTCCAGGTCTTTGAGCTGCAGCCCAGGGAAATCAACGAGAACGTGATCCACCCCACTTAACTGTTGCAGGACCCACTCCCACTCAATACGATTACGCACGATCGCAAACGGGACATTGAGGATCTGGCAGTAAATCTTCAATTGATCAGCGGCCCCGACTTTGAATGAATCCGTCGAGATAATCGCCACGCGTTTTTTCTCACGCACCACCAGGTGGCTGGCCATTTTTACCAGCGTCGATGTCTTGCCACTGCCCGCTCCACCGACAAAAAGACTCACCCGGCCCTGATAGGGATTAGGCTGAATTTGAACGGCGCTGAGAAAATGTCGGGCCACAAAAGCGTCGACCAAAGGTTGCTTTTTGAGTTGCATCGGGTCCATTTCAGTTTGCGCTTGCTTGAGAATATCGATGATATTCTCAAGGCCCACCCCGGCCTGCTGCAACTTTTGAAACATCAGACTTAAATCATAAGAGATTCCATATTCCGCTCCCGGATGGACAGTGACGATGTTTTGCGGAACGCGCTGAAAGCCTTCAATAATTTGTCGCAGGCGCTGTATCTCGCCACGCAAATGACCGACTTCAGGATTGGCCACCATCGGAAGTTGCGGTAGGCGCTGTCGTTTGACTGGAACTACCGGCTCTTCAAGAGTTTGCAAGCCGGCCTTCCAAGCTTCTTTTGCGGCGGAGCGAATTCGGCTCATCGCTCGGCCACTCATCGCTTGGGGATCAACGGGATTCATCGATTCGCGCTGTTCCGGAGGACGCTCAGCCGCTCGGCGCTCCTGAGGTGCGCGGGCGGGCTCCTCGCGACCGAGATCATCCAACATTTGGCCGACACTGCGCCCGGCCTGACGGGGCTGAGCCTCTTCTTCATCATCGATATCGATATAGCTCATTCGTGTGATCGGCTTTTTCGGTGGCGGCGCTTTTTGTTCCGCTAGCCGCGCCGTCAAATGACTGTCAATGGCGCGTTCGATGATTTCTTTTTGCTGGCGTGCCGGAGCGGCTTTGAATTTTTCTAAGTCCTGATCACGAAACCGACTTTCGGTGAATTTCTTTTTTTGTAAGGTGTTCTCTGAAACGGCCGCTGTTACTTCGACGCTGCCGTCGCCGACCAAGCCAAAACTTTTGCGGTTATCTCGCGCCGAGAGAATGACAGCGTCGGGACCGAGATCATTTTTAATCATCTGCAGGGCTTCTTTCATAGTCTTGGCTTCGAACTTCTTAACCCGCATTTGCTAGCTCCACGACGCCGACGCTAGAAATATGCGCATCGGTCGTCAGCTCATTGTGTGAGAGAACAACTAACTGAGGAATAAAACGTGAGGTCAATTTGAAAATATGCCGGCGCGCCGTCGGACTGGTGAGAAGAATCGGTTGCCCGGCGATTTCAGGATGGGTTTCAATCGACTGTGCAATGCCCTCGATCATCTGATGCGCAATGCGCGGATCCATGACGAGCTGCACACCCTGCTCGGTCTGCAGGAGTGAATTGGCAATCAGTTCTTCAAGGCGCGGATCGAGACTGAGTACGTTCACCTGGCCTTCGTCGCTGCGGTAACGAGAGGTGATTCCGCGGGCGAGAGCCTTTCGGACGGATTCAGTCAAAAGCTCAGAGTCTTTCGTGCGATGCGCCTCATCCGCCAAAGTTTCAAAAATAGTTAAGAGGTCGCGAATAGACACTTGTTCTTTTAAAAGATTTTGCAGAACCCGGACGATGGCACCCAGCGAAAGCGGATCTGGAATCAGATCTTCGATCACTTTCGGATAAGTCTTCTTGAAGTTTTCCACAAGAGTCTGCGCTTCCTGGCGACCAAGAAGTTCATGGGCATGCGAGCGAATAATCTCAGTAATGTGTGTCGCCATGACCGTCGGTAAATCAACCACGGTGTAGCCGTTCAATTCAGCTTCTTCTTTTTGATTCTTCCCTATCCAAAGCGCATCCAAACCGAAAGCCGGCTCTTTGGTCGGCAGCCCATCCATGCGGCGCAAGACATTGCCTGGATCCATCGCAAGGAGATACTCAGGTTTCAATAAACCGCCGCCGACTTTATTACCTTTGATCAAAACACGATATTCGCCAGGCTCCAGCTGCAAGTTATCGCGAATATGTATACTCGGAACGATAATGCCCATGTCGAGGGCGAACTGCTTACGAATACTGACGATCCGCTCAAGTAGGTCACCGCTCTGATCTGACTCGACGATGTTGATCAGGCCGTAACCCACTTCCAGCTCAACCATATCGAGCGGCAAAAGATTTTCGATCTTTTCTTTTTCAGGTTTCACGGCGGCATCATCGAGCTTCTTTTTATCTTTTTCTCTTTGATCGCGTTGAAAACGAGAGATTATCCAAGCCAAACCACCCATTCCGCAGGCGACCATGTAAAAGGGTACACCCGGTAACCCGGGGACCGAACCAAGAATTGCCACAATCGCCGCACCAATGCCCATGGCCCGCGGGTTAACAAAAAGCTGACCGGTAATTTCATTACCCATGTCTTCGCCATTTGAATTACGGGTTACAATAATACCGGCAGCCGTTGATATAATCAGCGCCGGAATTTGACTGACCAGGCCGTCACCGATAGTGAGTTTCGTATAGTATTCAGCCGCCGTCTTAATATCCAGACCATGCTGGAGCATTCCGACAAATAGACCGCCGACAATATTGACGATGGTGATGATGATGCCGGCAATGGCATCTCCGCGCACGAATTTACTGGCACCATCCATGGATCCATAAAAATTAGCTTCGGCTTCAATTTCGCGACGGCGTTTGCGGGCTTGCTCTTCATTGATCAGACCGGCGTTTAAATCGGCGTCGATCGACATCTGTTTACCCGGCATCGCATCCAAGGTGAAGCGAGCGGCGACTTCCGCGACGCGACCAGAACCCTTGGTGATAACGACGAAGTTGATCACAACGAGAATGACAAACACAATAAAGCCGATCACGTAATTGTCGCCGACCACAAATGTACCGAAGGCTGAAATCACTTGCCCCGCAGCATGGCCACCGTTATGTCCGTCTCGGAGGATTAAGCGCGTGGAGGCGACGTTGAGGGCGAGTCGAAATAACGTCGTCATTAAGAGCAAGCTTGGGAAAACACTGAAATCCAAAGCCTTATTGGTGTAAACGCAAACCAAGAGAATCAAAATACTGCTGGTCAGAGACAGGGTCAGCGCTAAATCCAGGATGATCGCCGGAAGTGGCACAATCATTACGGCCAAAGTCGCGACTAAGGTCATCGCCACCAAGAGATCGACGTTCTTCGAGTACTTTTCATATCGTTTCAGAAACTGAAAGAGACCTTCCATTTAGCGTCCAACCCTTTTCTTTAAACGATAAACATACGTCAGGACCTGAGCGATCGCGGTGAACAGCTCGCGCGGAATCGTTTGCCCGATTTTCAATGTTTTAAATATTGTCCGTGCCAGAGGCTTGTTCTCCATCACCGGGATATTATTGGCGCGAGCGATTTCTTTGATTTTTTCAGCAATCAGACCCGAGCCTTTTGCCACCAAACGTGGCGCGGCCATGGTTTGCGGATCATATTGAATGGCACAAGCGATGTGCGTGGGGTTGGTGACGATCACATCGGCTTTTGGCACATCTTGCATCATGCGCTTATTGGCCATCTCACGCTGCACCCGACGGATGCGCGCCTTAATCATCGGGTCACCTTCCCGAGATTTATGTTCTTCTTTGACTTCTTGTTTAGTCATGCGCATCTGCCGCTCGAGATCCCAGCGCTGGTAGAAATAATCAAAGGCCGCTAAAACGCCCATGAAAACACCGACGCCGCCAAGTACACGAATGGTCAAGTCACCGACGAACGCAAATAACTGCTCCACGGTGAAATTCACCATCAACGGAACCGCTACTAACCGGTCTTTCACCATCATCGCCACGACCGCGATGATGCAAACAATCTTGATAATTGATTTAACCCCTTCAAGCAGCGCTTTCAGAGAGAACAAACGTTGCAGTCCCTGAACTGGGTCCAAGCGCTCAAGTTTCAGTTCAAAAATATCTTCATTATTAAGAAGTCCCACTTGCAAAACTGTCGCGGCGACAGACATGATGCCGAGAATCCCGAGAAGTGGAGCCAAAATAAAAAGTGCCCGTTTTAAGACATAAGCGGCAGCCGGAGCCAAATCGCCGTGGCGAGCGGCATCGACCACGAACTGTCCGAGAGACTGGGTGAGAATTTCGCTCACTTGAATGAGAAAGAAACGGCCGAGAAACCACAGCATTAAGGCCATACTCAAAAGAGCAAGCACAGAGCCGAGCTCTTTCGTTTGCGCCACTTGACCGCGCTTGCGAAAGTCTTCACGCTTTTGTTGCGTGGCCTCTTCTGTTCTTTCACCCTGATCGTCTGCCATCTTGCCCCGTTACAGCGCTTTCATCATTTTAAAAAGCTGCTCTGCCATTGCCTGCATCATTGAATCCATTTCAATCAACAAAATCGGAATCATCAAAATCATCACGCCAAGAGCGATCATAATATTCACCGGCAAGCTCGTGACGAACACATTGATCTGCGGAACGGTCCGCCCTAAAATACCCATGGCCACATTAACAAAGAAGATCGCCATCATAACCGGAGCGGCGATTTTGATTCCAGAAACCATTACGTCCTGCACCACTTTGCCCCATTCAGCAAAAACCCGAACTTCCAAACCATGCAGAGATAATGGAATCGCCGTAAAGCTATGCACTAAACCCGTTAAAAAAACATGGTGGCCATTGAGTGAAAGAAATAAAAGGGTGCCGAGCACCATGTAGAATTCTTCAACGGTCGTGCTATGCATATTCAAACTTGGATTGAACATCTGCGCACTCGCCAAGCCCATGCTAGTCGCAATCATATTGCCGCCGATACTGACGCAAAAGAAATACATGCGGGTCGTGAAACCAAGAATCAGACCGGCAAAGGCCTCTTTTGCCACTAGATAAATAATATTGCTAGAAACTTCGGCTGCTGAAAGACCACTGCGACTCACCAACGGAAAAATCAGAAAAGATAAAACCAAAGAGAAAAGAATTTTCGCAGAATTCGGAACACTATAGACGCTGAACACCGGCCACGAAACGATGAAGGCAATCACGCGGATGAGAACCAGCGCAAAACAGAGCATTTCAACTTCATCAAAGCGAAAAAATGGCATCATCGCCTATTCCCTCACGTACACGGAGAGGTTCTCAAACAAGCCAACCGTAAACGTGCTCATGATGTCCAGCATCCAAGGACCCGCGAGAATTAATATGACCGCGATCACGACCATCTTCGGGATAAAAGTCAAAGTCGCCTCGTTGATTTGTGTGATCGCCTGAAAAATACTGACGATCAAACCCGTCACGAGAGCAGCACCAAGAAGGGGTGCTGAGAGCAACGCCGTGGTTTTCAGGGCCTCCTGCCCAAGTTTCATAATCAGATCTTCTGACATGTACTCTCCTTGACTAAATCAACCGAAACTTTGAACCATCGAGCCGACTAATAACGTCCAACCGTCGACCAAAACAAACAGCATGATCTTAAATGGCAGCGAGATCACCACAGGCGGCAACATCATCATTCCCATTGCCATTAAAACACTCGCAATCACCATATCGATGACGAGAAAGGGTAAATAAATAATAAATCCAATTTGAAAGGCCGTTTTCAGCTCCGAAATAATAAACGACGGAATCAACACAAGGGTCGGAACTTCAGCCCGCGTCTTTGGCTTTTCAATTTTGCTCAGCTTTACGAAAAGAGCCAAATCCGTGTCGCGCGTCTGATTGAACATGAACCGACGCAAAGGAATCAGCGTCAGATCGACAGCCTTTTCCTGTGAAATTTTGCCATCAAGATAGGGAGCCAACGCTTTCGAGTTAATTTCTTGAATAGCCGGGTTCATGATAAAGAAAGTCAAAAAGAGCGCCAACCCGACCAGCAACTGGTTGGGCGGCATCTGCTGTGTGCCAAGCGCCTGGCGCAAAAATGAAAGTACGATAATGATGCGAGTGAAACTGGTCATCATGATCAGAATCGCTGGCGCAAGCGTGAGCACAGTTAAGAGTAAAACAATTTTAATAGCATTGACGACTTCACCGGGATTCTCTGTCGTCTTAAAACCTAAATTGACCGTCGGGAGCGTTACTCCCTGAGCGAAAGCTGGTGCCGCCACAGCGACAGCGGCAAGACCGGTCGCACCCAGCGCGAGACAAAAGCAGATTTTTCGAAATCGAGCACTTTCGATCATTACAGCTGCCTCATGTTTTTTAGCCGTGTCGAAACCACATCGCGTATCTCAGAGAGGCCGCGCATCGCAAAGTCATCGATATTGTCTTTCTTGTGACCGCGAGACTGAATTTGCGCGCGCGGAGTGGTCTCGGCATATTCGTCTTCTTCGGCATAATTCTCAAGAGCCGCATTGAACGATTTAGGTACAGCCTCCGAAATTTCTTCATCCAAAAGCGAGAGGGTTTTAAGCATAGAAATCGATTGGTCCGTCACTCCCAAGAGTAAGGATTCACCTGCGACCTGGACAATCACTAGACTACGTTTTGGGCCAAGATGGTGTTGAGTGAGAATTTTAATTTTGGTGTTCTGATTTGCGCCTTTGGTTTTCTTGGCCCATTTTTTAAGGGCAAAGGTCACGGCTGCTAGGACCAAGACAATCACCGCAAAAGAAAGTAAAAGACGCTTAATCGAATCAGATCCGGATTTTTTCTCAATCTTGGCGGTCGCTAATACTGGAATTTCGTTCTCAGAAGCTTTGTTTACATCCACTTTTGGTTCTGGTGGCGCCACACTCACGGTCGTCGGAACATTTTCTGCGGCCTTTGCAAAAATCGGCTCATTGGCCTCAGATGAGACCTCGCCACTGGCGACCAATTTTGGTGTATCTTCATCTCCTGCGATGGGTTCAGCTTCGCTTTCGGTGACATTGAAAGTTTTAATCGCTTCGATCTCTTTTTTATGGCCGGTACCTTTTTCAGGATCAGCGTTGATGAGAACGGCAAAGACACCGTCTTTATGGTGCAATTGTAAGGCGCCCTCTAAAGAATGC
>JAYVXN010000555.1:0-2877 GCA_043785085.1 Bdellovibrionales bacterium
CGTGCGCGAATCCGGACTGGCGGAAGCACCCATTACGACCGCTTTCCCCGGCCGCGCGCGGTCAGCGGGAGTGTGCGATCTCGCCCGTCAGGCGCACCAGACTTCAAAGATTTGAATAGTGATCGCTGGAAAAATATACGTATACGTATTGCCTCATAAGTAGGTGCGGCCAAGCTGCTCTTCATCAAAAAGAACTTGCAAAATAACTCGTTGGGTTATATGGTTCGCGGCGAAAGGTTTGACCACTAGCTTGAGGGCAATCAGTGTCCTTCCACCCGTTAGTGGGACGATAAAAATATGAAAAAACTCATTATGTTGGCTTTTTGCACTTTAGCTTTTAGCTCTGGTGCGCATGCAGAACAGGTCGCGCTGCTAAAAAGCAAAAGTTTAGGCGAAGGACTCCCAAAAAATGGAGTCAAAAATCTCGTAATTAGTTATACGCGTAATTGCTATGAAGAGTTCGTTGGCTTCCTGACTCGAGAGAACGAAGGCTCGCTTGAAGTGCGCGTAATTGCAAAAACTAGAGTGCCTGACTGTAGGAGTGCTGCTGTCGAAGATGGTGTTACGATCTGGGTTGATCAGGCCGCAAGGGTCAAGTTGATCCAACCTGATCTGTGACCTCAGTCATTTGAGAAGCCGCATGCTGAACATCAGCCTGAAAAAGTACGATCATATAACCCTGATTTCTGAAGGCCGCTGAACAATGAGCGGCTCTTGTTGACCGCGCATTACAAAAATCAAATTTAGATTAAATTTCTCAGAGATTCTGTGTGGCTATTTTGTGGATGACAAGTGATTGGCCCAATGGCTTATCAAGCAACGGGTAGATCAACGTTTCCGCCAGTAAGGATCAGACCAATTCTTTGGTTGGCGAATCGCTCTTTATTCTCAAGCAGAACAGCCAAGGGCAAGGCGGCGGACGGTTCGATCACGATCTTCATGCGTTCCAGAATAAGCTTAAAAGCGGTTTTAATGGATTCTTCACTGGCTAGTAAAATTCCGTCGGCGTGTTCGCGGATGATTGAAAACGTCAGTTCAGACAACGAACCGCGTAGCCCATCGGCAATGGTGAGCGAATTAGTGGTGGGGTAAAGCCGCCCATCTTGATAGGAGCGAAAGGCATCATCGGCCAATGCCGGCTCCGCCCCGTACACCTTCACGCCAAGCTTCGATTTCGCCACTAGTGCGGTCCCGCTGAGCAGTCCGCCACCACCGACAGGGGCAAGCACCATTTCCAAATCTGGCACCTGCATAAAAAGCTCGTAGGCCACCGTGCCCTGACCCGAAATAACGCGAACATCATCAAAAGGATGAACGATGGAAGCTCCCGTCCTGGTCACGATGTCACTAAGCGCGGCCTCTCGCGCCTGGAGGGTCGGTTCGCAATAAGTGATAAGTCCGCCATAACCTGAGACCGCGGCTTTTTTTACCGCAGGAGTATTGTTAGGCATCACTATATGAGCCGGGATACCGCGCAGGCGCGCGGCCAGCGCCAGTGCTTGACCGTGATTGCCGGAAGAGTGTGTGGCCACGCCTTTTTTCGCCTCTTCGGCAGACAAGGATAGTACCACGTTCGCGGCCCCTCGCATCTTGAACGCGCCAACCTTTTGAAAGTTTTCGCATTTGAAAAAGAGCTTGGCGCCAATCAGGTAATTAAGGGCCTCGCAAGTCAGCACCGGGGTTTTCTTCACCACCGATTGGATGCGATCAAAGGCAACCTCGACATCTGAGAGTGTCGGAGGACTCATGTGCGGTAGTGAGTTGGTTCTTGCACTCATGGATTCAGAATGATTTGCGAGTGGGGCAAATCATAAGTCACGGTGAAGCGTTTCATGAAGTCATTCGCAATAAGGCCGTCATAAATGATCTTCTGAAACATTACATGAAGATCTGCCTGCCGGAGCAACGGCGCGGCGGCCGGGGCGATGGGGCCGGTCACCTTGGTGAAGTAGCGTATATAGGGATGCCCGGTCTCATCATTCATTTTTTCGATGTTCACCGCTTTTGAAGTCCTATCCACTCCAAGCTGGGACATGAAATTCTCATTCAGTGTGAGGATATTGCCGCCAAGATCTATCTCGACCTTGATCGTCGTTCCGTCAGGGAGTTTCAACGGCATGAAAATCGTGATCGCCGGTCCGTCCTCATCGATCGTGACGGGAATGACGTTTCCGGAGGATTGCCTTGCCTTCAGGCTGTCTTCGTTCTCGATCGTAAAACGACCCGTCTTATAATCCATCGTAAAGGCTTGGTGGCGAAAGAAACCGAGGGACAAAAATCCTTCCACGTCTTGGCAATCGGCGTCCTGAGGCAGAAACCCTTTCATTTCCCAAATCCCAACGGGTACTTGCACCTGCCTTTGGCCGGCGAAGGCCATTGACGGGAGAGTGCTCATTGGAATTGTTATTCCTTGGCCAGACATGCGGTGACCCGTATGGCGGCTGGTTATTTTAAGGCCAAACGCATCGGCCAGTTTTTTTGAAAGCAAGTTCACACCGATGCCTGTATCGAAAATGAAAAAGGTCGAAACCGAATCATTCAAAGTGATTGGCACCTTGATGAGATAGCGTCCTGCGTATCTAAATGGAGCTGTGTTACTTTGATTGTCTTTCATAATATTCTTAGAGGCGCACCCACACAATCCAAGACCCAGGAAAGTTAAAAAAAATAATTTTGCCATCATCCATATTATATATGTGCCGACGAGAGCTGTTGCAAGGATGTTCAGGAACTAAATCATTGGCAACTGCCGCCAGATCGTTTTTAAGCTGGCCTTAGTTCAGCCCCTCTTCTTGGTGGCCGGGATTGCCCGTCTTTTGATCAGATCGTTACCCATGCGATCCGCAAGCTTTAACGGCCACTGGTGGTGCGGTCCAC